>DASULL010000342.1:0-3721 GCA_036278215.1 Gammaproteobacteria bacterium
CTTGCGCCAGTCGGGGGACCTTGTCAACCGGGGGCCTTGCCCCCGCTGCGGCGGTCCGCCGCCAGCGCCCTTCACCGCGCCAAGGGCCGCCACAATACGCTCTTTCTCCCCCAAGTCAAGCCCTACACCGTGGCAATGGGCGTGAGCGGAGAGCCCACCGCTCCTGGCAGGCGCAGCGGCGGTGCCGTCAGCAGGAAGCGCCAGCGACCTGCGGTGCGCAGCCACTGGGCAAGTTCGCTGAGATACCACAGCTCTCCAAGATGGACGCCGAGCTTGAACAGGCAATGCTCATGCAGTGGCAAGGCAGCACACCGGCCACTGCCTGCTCGGGCCGGATAGGCCTCAATGGCATAGTTGTCGGCGATCAGGACGCTGAGCTGGCTATCGGTGATCCATTGCAGCAGCTTCGGGTCGCGGCCGTCGAGCACTGCGCAGGACTGGGCTAGGCGCTCGCCATCGGGGCTGCGGCCCATGGAGAGGATCAGATCGGCGAAACCGGTGTAGAGCGCAACCATGTCTCCCGGCTCAACCTCGACCCCGTCTTCGCGACAAACAGCCATCAGCTCGTCGTAGCCGATCAAGGCGCGCTTTTCGCCATAGCGACGCTCGAGGTCGATCAAAACCGCCCTACCCTGCACGCAAGCTTCTGCCATGCGCTCGATACCGAGCGCATGGGCGTAGCCACCCTCGACCAGGTCATCGTGCGGTTCGCCGGTTGGCCCCTGGATATGCTCGCCTGCCCGCCAGCCATTGTAGTAGACCGGCTCAGGCACCCCGTCGCCGTCGGCATCGAACAGGCTGCCGACGTGAGCCAGCGAGTCCCACTGCGTGGAGTACTGGGTGTACAGCAGGACGGCGTCGTCAGAAACGACATCGGTGAAATCCGGGTAGCGGCTGGCAAGTTGGAAGTTGTAGTTGGTTTGGCCGTTACGGCCTCTGGCGAAATAGCGGGGCGGGTGGCGCAGCGGCATCAGGACGTTGCCGCCGGGATAATCCAGTGGCAGGCTCAGACAGAAAGATCTTCCGGCCTTGACCTCGGCTATGCCCTGTAAAACCTTCTCCGGCGTGATGAGGTTGAGCCGCCCCAGTTGGTCATCGTCACCGAAATCACCCCAGGTCGAGCCTTGCGGCCGGTTCTTCCATCGCATGGCGAGCCTCCTCCCAATTATTTTTACTTCAGCTTTGCTTGTCGCCCCACTCATGCGCCCATTGGCGCAACAAATTACGACGAATCTTGGCGCCATTGGGGCTAGGGACGCTGGGCAGCGCATCCAGTAGGTGGATACGAGTGGGAACCTTGAACCGGGCCAGGCCGGCCCGGCAGAACTCGATCAGCTCGGCCTCATTGGCGGCAGTCCCCGCCTCGACGAAAGCGACGCAACTACCGGAGGCCGCCCCAGCCACGACGGCACAAGTCCGCACGGCTGGGTGCTGTTCCAGATAGCGCTCGATTTCAGCTGGCGCCACCAAGAAACCGCCGAGGCGCAAGACATCGCCAGCGCGGGTGGTGAAGACGAAGCCTCCATCGCCAGTGCTATAGCCAATATCGCCGGTGCGGAAATAGCCATCAGCGGTAAAAGCGCCTTTGGTCGCCTCAATATCACCGTAATAGCCTTGCATCAAGCTGGGACCGCGCACCTGGATCTCGCCAGCCTCACCGGGCGAACAGGGCTGGCCAGTGTTCGGGTCGCAGACGCGGACACTGGCCGCTGGCGAGGCGGGAATCCCACCGGGCAGCGCGCCGCGCTCCGGATCGCCGGCCGGCTGTAGCGCAAACAACGCCTGGCATTCGCTCATACCGTAGAGGCCGCGCATGCGGACACCGCGCGCAGCGGCACGCTCCAGCAGGCCGGAGATGCCGGCAAAGCGAGCGTAGCCGCAGAAACGCAAGCCCGGCAGCAGCAGCTGCTCGCCGCTGGCATCCAGCATACGGGCAACCATTTCATCGCTGGCGTTGAAATGCGTAATACGATGGCGACGGCCGAGCTCAACCGCTTCGGCAGCATCAAATACCGTCTGCAGAACCATGGGCCGGTGTGCAGCCAGCGTTGCCATGGCCTGTGTCAGGCCAAAAGTGCCGCAGAACGGCAGGATCTGCAGCAGGCAGGTGTCCTCATCGGTATAGCCGTGCGCAACCGCCGCCTCCTGCGCGTGCCGGACGATGCCGCCCTGGCAATGCAGTACGAATTTCGGCGCGCCGGTGGTACCGGAGGTGGTGAAGATGGTGCATGGACTGGCACCCCTCCCATAGTCCATGGCCATCGGCTCGGCGGCGGCAAGGTCGGCAAAACTGCCCGTGCGCCGCCCCGGCAGCGGCGCATCGGTCGAAGAACCGAAGACGATGATGCTGTCCAATCCGCCCAGCGCCTGCGGGTCGACCTCGGCAAGAATCCCAGCGAAGTCGATGCCCTTGAATCCAGGCCAGAGAACAAGCGCCTTGCAGCCCGAGCGACCGACGATGTCCTGCACTTCCGAGCTGCGAAAGCGGGTGTTGATCGATACCGCGATAGCGCCGATCCGAGCGCAAGCGAAGTACAGGACCAGCCATTCCGGGATATTCGGCAGCCAGATGCCGACCCGGTCGCCCTCAGCTATACCGAGCTCGTATAAGCCTTGCGCGACCCGGCGGCTAGCTTCGGCAAGCGCGGCATAGGAGGTAACCCGGCCCTCATGAACAATGGCCGGCTCCGCCGACTGAAGGCCGTCCAAGAACGCGCCTAGCGATACGTTTCCGGCCGGGTTACTCATGCTGACCTGCCCCTTCGATCTGCCTGCCGCTCGTTACGGCCGGGGCAGCGTCACTCCGCGCTGGCCTTGATACTTGCCGGCGCGGTCCTTGTAGGACACCTCGCAAACCTCATCGGACTCCAGGAACAGCATCTGCGCCACCCCCTCATTGGCGTAGATCTTGGCCGGCAGTGTCGTGGTATTGGAGAACTCCAGGGTCACGTGCCCTTCCCACTCCGGCTCCAACGGCGTCACGTTGACGATGATGCCGCAGCGAGCGTAGGTGCTCTTCCCCAGACAGATAGTCAGCACATTCCGCGGGATGCGGAAGAACTCGACCGTGCGGGCAAGCGCGAACGAGTTCGGCGGAATGATGCAGACATCGGACTGCAGATCGACAAAACTGGACTCGTCGAAGTTTTTCGGGTCGACGATGGCCGAGTTGATGTTGGTGAAAATCTTGAATTCGCCAGCGCAGCGGACGTCGTAGCCGTAGCTCGACACGCCGTAGGAAATAACTTTCTTCCCCGCTACTTCTCGCACTTGGCGCGGCTCGAACGGCTCGATCATGCCGTACTCCTCGGCCATGCGCGTGATCCACTTATCTGACTTGATGGACATCCCCCAACCTCTTTAGGACAAATCTGCCGCGCAGATTGTAACGCTCTAACTGTCTCGTACTACTATCTTTGGAAACCGGCCGCCAAAATCCTTGGGTTTGAGCGACAGCTTGGCGGCGACCTTGCGGGCGATGGTGCGGTAGGCCTGGGCGAGCGGCCCCTCCGGCTCGGCCACCACGGTGGGCGTGCCGCTGTCGGCCTGCTCGCGGATGCGGATGTCGAGCGGCAGCGCCCCGAGCAGCTCGATGTGGTACTGCGCCGCCATGCGCGCCCCGCCGCCGGCACCAAAGATGTGCTCCTCGTGGCCGCACTGGCTGCAGACGTGGGTGCTCATGTTCTCGATGATGCCGAGCACCGGCACGTTCACCTTCTCG
>DASULL010000343.1:0-7246 GCA_036278215.1 Gammaproteobacteria bacterium
CTTAGGGTGGCAGAGCGGATTCCGCTGCTGATCAGCCCGAACCCGGAAAACATCAAATATCTGCTGACCAAACAGCGGAAGCTCGGCCACAGCTTGGCCATCGTCGAAGAGCCAACCGACGAGTTCGCCGAACAGACCGGGCCTTAAAGCCTCTTCGTCTGTCGCGCCCAGCCGTTTCTCAGCCGCCCAGGCTGAGAAACGGCTGGATCGAGAAATAGAGGATGGCCGCGACGATGCTGAGGTAGATCAATATCTGCAACGGATGCTTGCGCGCCGGCGGTTCGGCTCGGGCCCGCGCGCGGCGCTGTTCCTGATAATCGGCCATCAGCTGGCGGGCTTCGCCCAGTTGTGCAGCGTCCCGCAGCCAGATAGCGCCGGCCGAGATGCCCCAGCGGCCGGGTGGGGTCTCGTAGAAGTCTATGCGGTGCGCCGTCAGTACTTGACGCACCTCCTCGGCTTCGTCGTCCGGCACATTTCGCAGGTTGACCAGCAATGTCGCCATGGCAAACGGTGCGCCTCTATCGCTGAGCCTACCGGGCAGGCTCAATCCTGCCCGGCGATCTTCGCCCAAGTGTCGCGCAGAGTAACGGTGCGGTTGAACACCAGCCGCTCCGCGCTGCTGTCCTTGGAGTCGACACAGAAATAGCCTTCCCGTTCAAACTGGAAGCTGGCGCCCGGGGCGGCAGTGGCCAGCGATGGCTCGACCACTCCCTGCACCACGACCAGCGACTCCGGGTTGAGATCGGCGTGCCAGTCATCGTCTTTGCCGACGCCCGGATTCGGCACCTTGAACAGCCGGTCGTAGAGCCGGATTTCAGCGGGCACGCCGTGGCTGGCCGACACCCAGTGGATCACGCCCTTGATCTTGCGGCCTTCCGGATTGGCGCCGAGGGTGTCCGGGTCGTAGCTGCAGCGCAGCTCGACGATGTCGCCGTCGGCGTTCTTGACGGCCTGGTCGCAGCGAATCACATAGCCGTTGCGCAGCCGGACTTCGCCGCCCAGGGAGAGCCGCTTCCACTTGTTATTGGGCGCGACTTCCATGAAGTCGTCGCGGTCGATATACAGCTCGCGGGTGAACGGCACGCTCCGGCTGCCCATGCTTTCATCCTTCGGATGGTTCGCTGCGGCCAGCTGCTCGACCTTGTCCTCAGGATAGTTGTCGATGACCACCTTCAGCGGCCGGAGTACCGCCATGGCGCGCGGCGCGGTAGAGTCCAGGCACTCCCGCATGCTGTATTCCAGCATGGCGATCTCGACCATGCCGTCGGACTTAGTGACGCCGATACGGGCGCAGAAATCGCGCAGCGCCGCCGGCGGGCAGCCGCGGCGGCGGATGCCGGCGATGGTGGGCATGCGTGGGTCGTCCCAACCGTCGACATAGCCTTCGTTGACCAGCTCGGTCAGCTTGCGCTTGCTGAGGACGGTGTATTCCAGGTTGAGCCGGCCGAACTCAATCTGCTGCGGGTGGCTGGGCACGTCCAGCTGCTGCAGAAACCAATCGTACAGCGGCCGATGGTCTTCGAATTCCAGCGTGCACAGCGAATGAGTGATGTTTTCCAGCGCATCCGAGATACAGTGGGTGTAGTCGTACATCGGATAGATCTTCCACTCCTCGCCGGTCTGGTGGTGCGGCGCGGTGCGGCGGATGCGGTAGATGGTCGGATCGCGCATGTTGATGTTGGGCGAAGCCATGTCGATCTTGGCCCGCAGTACGCGCGAACCGTCCTCGAACTCGCCCGCCCGCATGCGGCGGAACAGATCCAGGTTTTCTTCCGCGGAGCGCTCGCGGTAGGGGCTGTCGCGGCCCGGTTCCGTCAGGGTGCCGCGGTACTCGCGCATCTCCTCCGGGCTGAGGTCGCAGACGTAGGCCTTGCCGGCGCGGATCAGGTCTTCGGCGTAGTGGTACAGCTGCTCGAAGTAATCCGAGGCGTAACGCAGCTCCGTCCATTCAAAACCGAGCCAACGCACGTCTTCCTTGATCGCCCTGACGTATTCCTCGCTTTCCTTCTCCGGATTGGTGTCATCGAAGCGCAAGTTGCAGGTGCCGTTGTAGTCCAGCGCGATGCCGAAGTTCAGGCAGATCGACTTGGCATGGCCGATATGCAGGTAACCGTTCGGTTCAGGCGGGAAGCGGGTAGCGACCCGGCTGTCGTTCTTCCCCTGGCGCAGGTCCTCATCGATGATCTGGCGAATGAAATTCGTGGGCGTCGGCGCATCCCGGTCGGTCATGGCGTTACTCGATATCCATACTGAGAGCTGAAATTGGCGGCATTATAGCGGCTTACGGCGTGCTTCTGTTGCCCGGCAACACAAACCGATCCGACCGCCGTACAGACCGGCTGTGACGTGGCGCACACTCTCGCGGGTGGCGGCTGCCTATGCTCTCCCCGAATAATAAGAACGTGGCGTAGGAACGCCGAGGGAGCGCCGCCTTTCATGCCAAGGAGCCAATCATATTCCGTCGTTTTTGCCGGCGAAGTGCTGGCGCAGCGCAGTGTCGAGCAGGTACAGGCGGCGCTCGCCGCACAGTTCCGCCTGCCGCCGGAGCAGGTCAAGCGGCTGTTTAGCGGGCGGCGGGTCATCATCCGCCGGAATCTGCCGCTGGAGCAGGCGCAGCGGCTGGTCGAGGCCTTCCGGCGAGCGGGCGCCCGCTGCCACCTGCAGCCTGAGCCAGCAGCCGCAAGCACGGCGCTTGCCGCCACGGCTGCCGCAGCGGACTTTCAGCTGACACCGCTGGCCCCAAGCCGGGGCGCCGCTGCCGTCCGCCAACTGATTGCTGGCGCTATCCTGCTGCTGCCCGCCTTGTACCCGCTGGCGATCATTCTGCTGATCGCGTTCATTGTCAGCCACATCGTCCAGGCGCTAACCGGATCGCATGAGATTGTCGGGCTGATCGGACATGTCTTCCTGGCGTCGTTTGCTGCCGGTTTGCTGCTCTGGCTGCTGCGCCCGCTGCTGAGCCGGCGCAACGAAGCGGCGGAGCTTGCTGCTGAGCCAAGTGAGGTGGTGCAGCTGCAGAGACTGACGGAGAAGATCGCTGATCAGCTTGGAAGGCCGGCGCCGGCAGTGTTCAAGTTTGATCTGTCGCTGCGAGTCAAAGCGCGCTGGCAGCTGCGCCTGCTGTCGCCGCGGCAGCCGGTACTGAATCTTCATATCGGCTTGCCGCTGTTGGCGGTGCTTGATGCCAGTCAGCTGGCCGCCGCGCTTGCCTACGCCTTGGCCGCCGCGCCGGCCAAGGCGCCGACCCCGCTGCAGCTGCTGGATGGCAGCATCGTCTGGCTGAACAGGTTGGCAGCAGGGCGAAGCAGGGTAGACACCTGGGTCGAGGCCTCGATCAGACGGTCAGGGAGCCATGAGCGGGAGTTGGCACGGCTGCTGCGGCGTGTCCTGCGGGCACCGTACTGGCTGCTGCAAGGCCTGGCACAGGCGACGGTTTCGCTGGCGCAGCCGTTGCTGCGCCGTCGGCAACGGGAAGCCCTGGATCGCGCCTTGCAGCTTGCCGGCGGCAAGGGCGTAGCCGATGGCCTGCATAAGGCGAGGTTGCTGGCGCGGATCCGCAGCGAACTGGAGTTGGAACTGAAAGCCGTCGATGGCTATGAGCTGTTTTGCAACAACCTGCCCGGTTTGCTGTCCTGGCTGGCGGCTCGGCGGGCAGCGGAGCTGCAGGAGGAGATCGAGCAGGAGCTGTATGACTCCGATCCGCTGATCGGCGATCTGTCCGGCCAGCCGCAGCTAATCGACAAGCGCAGCGCCAGCAAGATCGTCGACGGTTATGCCGGCTTGGCCGAGCGTCTTACTCAGGCGCGCTATCGCGAGCTGGGTCTGCCAGTCGGATCGCGGATCTTGCTGCCTCTATCCCAAGCCTGCGCGGCGCTGGCTGCCCGGCAGCGGCGAGAGGAAGCCCTGAACGGCTATTTCCGCGGCTGCCTGCTGCCGAGGCGGGTAGTGGCGCCGCTGGGCTTCGGTGAAGCGTTGGCGCTGGCGCCCGCCGACCGCATAGAACAACTACAGCAGGCGGTGACCGAGGTCCGGCAGGCGATGCCGGAGTTGCTGGAGTTCGCGCGGCGCTACCCGGTGGCGCTGGCTGCTCTGTCTGAGGCCCACGTCATGGTGGCGGCGGCTCGGTTCCAACCGGATCCTCAGGCCGAGCCAGAGCAGCGGCGGCGGCAGGAAGCGCTGATCAGGCTGGAGAGCATGCGGACGGAGTATCTGTCGCTGTTCGGCAGACGGCTGGGGATCGGCTTGGCCGAGGCCGTGCAAGGAGCCAAGGATGGCGGGCGCTTAAGGAGCAATATCAAGCAGGCCAGCGATGCTTTGGGGGCCCTGGCGGCGCTGGAGCCGGATCTGGATGCCTGTCAGCGTGAGTTCGCCATCGCGGCACAGTTGGCCGGCCTGCGAGGCCCGGAGCTGCGGGTGCCGGCGCATATTCTGCTGACGCAACTGAACAGCGTCCTGCATCGAGTTGAGCGGCTTCATCGGGCATTGGATTCGATCCGCTTCGATCAGAGCACTGTCGGCGCTCTGCTGCGTACTACCTTGCCGGTGCTGACCGAAGGGGCTCCGATCACCGTCCTGGAAGAGCATCTGCAGGCGCTGGACGAAGCATTGGAACGCATTCGCAGGCAGCTCATGGGCAGGCTGGTGCTGCTTGCTGGCGCGGCAGAGGCGCGGCGGGGTATTTGGATCAGAGTGGTGAATTGAGCGGATGGATTTTGCATACGCCGTTGCGGCTTCCTGGTCAGCTCCAAGCTACCGCTAAAGCGATTCGCGAAGGCATGATCGAAATTCGCTTCTATACTTCTTTCCGTCAATTTGCAGCCGTCGAAGCTTGGCGACGCTAAACGGCCGGTCGCTCGGCAGCATGAAGATTTACAAAGAGTTTCAAGGAGCAGGAGCGTGTTAGAGCAGAGCGAAGTCGAACTTTACCGCGATACCTTTCGCAAGTTTTTGCAGAAGGAGGTTGCGCCGCACTACGACCAATGGGAGCGCGACGGTCTGTTTCCGCGGGAGCTTTGGCAGCAGCTCGGCGCACACGGCTTTCTCTGCGTCGATGTGCCGGAGGAGTATGGCGGCGCCGGCGCCGACTTCGGACTGTCCACCGTCATAGTGGATGAGATCGCCCGCATGGGATTCGGCGGTCTGGCGAGCAACGTTTCGGTCCACTCCGACATCGTCGCTCCGTATATCCTGCACCTTGGCAGCGAGGAGCAGAAACGCCGCTGGCTGCCGCAGATGGTGAGCGGCGAGGCAGTAGGGGCGATCGCCATGACCGAGCCGGGTGCCGGTTCCGATCTGCAGGCGATGAAGACGCGAGCGGAACGTGACGGCGACGGCTACCGGATCAACGGCCAGAAGACCTTCATCACCAATGGCTACCACTGCGACCTGCTGATTCTGGCCGCCAAGACCGACCCCACCGCAGGCGGCCGGGGGGTTACCTTGTTCACGGTCGACACCACGCAGCCGGGGTTTCAGCGCGGCCGGCGCCTGGAGAAGATCGGCCAGCATGGTTCCGACACGGCTGAGCTGTTTTTCCAGGATCTGCGGGTCGACGCCGAGCAGATTCTTGGTGGCGAAGGGCGCGGCTTCGCCAATCTGATGAACGAACTGCCGCGGGAGCGGTTGATTCTGGGGGTGGGCGCCGTCGCCGCGGCCGAAGGCACGCTCGAGCGTACTATCGCCTACGTCAAGGAGCGGCAAGTGTTCGGTCAGCCGCTGGCACAGCTGCAGAATACCCGCTTCAAGCTGGCCGAACTCAAGGCGCAAATCGAGGTGAACTGGGCTTTCATCCGGCAGTGCATTGCCGAGTACGATCGCGGCGAGCTGACCCCAGCCGCCGCCTCCATCGCCAAGCTCAGCGCCACTGAGCTGCAAGGCAAGGTGGCCGACGAGTGTCTGCAGCTGCACGGCGGTTACGGCTACATGCGTGAGTACCCGGTGTCGCGGGACTTCGTCGATGCTCGGATCCAGCGTATCTACGGTGGCGCCAGCGAGATTATGAAAGAGCTGATTGCCCGCTCCATACTCGGCCGCTGAGGAAAGACCCGATGGCGTACGACAAGATCAACCTCAGCATTGCTGAGGGGGTGGCGGTGCTGGCGCTGAACGATCCCGGCACTATGAATGCGCTGTCCATTCCGTTGCAGCAGGAGATGCGGCAGGCCATCGCCGCAGTTCGCGAGGACCGATCAGTACGGGCTTTGCTGCTGACCGGAACCGGCCGCGCTTTCTGTTCCGGCGCGGACCTGGGCAGCATGAGTGGCGGCCGGGTTGCCGGCGGGTCCTTGGGGCAGAATGTCGGCCGCATGATGCGCGAGCTCTCCAACCCGCTGATTCTCGATCTGCAGGCGCTGCCGGTTCCGGTGGTGGCCGCGGTCAATGGCGCCGCAGCTGGCGCCGGCGTCAGCCTGGCGTTGGCTGCCGATGTGGTGGTGGCGGCGCGCTCCGCCTATTTTCTGCTCACCTTCCTGCCCAGGCTGGGGCTGGTGCCCGATTTGGGGGCGACTTGGCACCTGCCTCGGCTGGTAGGGCGTGCCCGCGCCATGGGGCTGGCCCTGCTCGGTGACCGCTTGTCGGCAGAACAAGCGGCCGAGTGGGGGTTGATCTGGGCCTGTGTTGACGACGATGCATTAGCGGATGAAACGCAGGCTCTCGCCGTCCGGTTGGCAAGCGCGCCGCGCCATGCGGCGCTTGAGGCGCGGCTGGCATTCGATGCGGCGAACAGTAGTGACCTGCCGCAACAGCTTGCCTACGAGGCCATGCGGCAGGAGCAGCTGGCCGATCAGCCTTCCTTTCAGGAAGGCGTACGAGCTTTTTTGGAGAAGCGCCGGCCGAACTTCGAGTGAGTGAGTAGAGGGTTATTCACCACAGAGACGGCCGAGGACACGGAGAAGAATTTAAGAGTCACCGTAAAGGCACAAAGGCCACGAAGGGACACAAAACAAAGCTTTTTCTTGGTGATTCTTTGTGCGCTTTGTGCCTTGGTGGTGAATGCTCTTTCTTCCCCTCTGTGCTCGCCGTGCCTCTGTGGTGAACCCCGCATCCTCCCTACGCGTATAAGCCCTCGATTACCGCGGCGTATTTTTTGTAGATGTTGCTGCGGCGGACTTTCATGGTGGCCGTCACCTCGTCGTCGTCGTGGTCGAGCTCCTTGGTGAGGAGATGGAACCGCTTGATCTGGGCGACCTGGGCCAGCTGGCTGTTTGCCTTGTCGATTTCTCCGGCGATGAGTTCCCGCACCTTCGGG
>DASULL010000344.1:0-11188 GCA_036278215.1 Gammaproteobacteria bacterium
GCAGCGCTTCCTCGGCATCGAAGATGCGGCCGGTATAAACCCATTCCGCCGCCTGCTGCATGCCTACCAGACGCGGCAGGAACCAGCTCGAACAGGCTTCCATGGTGATGCCGCGGCGGCCGAACACTAGGCCGAACTTGGCTGTGGTGGAGGCGAGGCGAAAGTCCATCGGCAGCGTCATGGTAACGCCAACACCGACTGCGGCCCCGTTGAAAGCAGCAATGACCGGCTTCTTGCAATCGTAGATCCGCAGCGAGACGGTGCCGCCGCCATCACGGAGGCCGGTGCCGAGCGTCTTGTCCTCGCGCTTGTCGCGATTGAAGGTGTCGCCGCCCTTGCCCAGGTCGGCGCCGGCACAGAAGGCCTTGCCATCGCCGGTAACAATCACCGCCCGGACGTTGTCATCGGCATCGGCTTGGTCGAAGGCCTGGATCAGCTCCAGCCGCATGGTCGGGTTGAAGGCGTTCATGCGCTCGGGGCGGGATAGAGTGATGGTGAGGATCCGGTCCTCGATTTCGTATTTGAGGGTTTCGAAGTTCACGGCGGCTCCTACGGCAACGGTGGGTTGCGGCGAGTATAACAACGGCTTGCGCTGCAACCGCCAGGAGTTGATGCTGTAACGCTTGATAGCACTACTGTGTCTCCGTTAGCGGAGGAGCAAGATGCGTTATTGTCCTCTCTGTCGAGAACCGCTGATTACCCGCCACCTCGGTGGCCTGGAACGCTTGGCCTGCGGTGCGGAAGGCTGCGACTTCGTTTTCTGGAACAACCCAGTGCCGGTAGTCGCCGCGGTGGTCGAGCATGAGGGCATGATCGTGCTCGCTCGCGGCGCCGGCTGGCCGGAGGGCCGATTCGGCCTGATCACCGGCTTTCTGGAGCGCGAGGAAAGCCCGGAGCAGGGTATCTTGCGGGAAGTCAACGAGGAACTTGGGCTGATCGGCGAGATCGTCAGCCACATCGGGCACTATCCATTTCCTCGCGCCAACCAACTGATTCTGGCTTTCCATGTGCGTGCCACCGGCACCATCGTGCTCGACGCCGAGTTGGCGGAGATCCGCCACATCGCGCCGGCGCGTTTGCGGCCGTGGGAGTTTGGCACCGGGCCGGCGGTGCGCGACTGGCTACTGCGGCAAGGCTATCCGCTGCCCGGCTGACTGGCGGGCTTTTGGCAGAACGGCTCTGCTCCGGCGGCCGACGCCGCCTCGGCAGGTTGCTTCGCTAAGGCAAGGTGGCGGAACGGAGCGCTATTCCGGCACACAGATTTCGCCGCGGCGAACGGCCAGGACCGTGCGGGCGGCGAGCCAGCTGACCAGCCCGATCAGCAGGCCCAGCAGTAGATAGCTCAGCCAGCGCAGCCAGCCGGTGCCGCTGAGTTCGGCCATGCTGAGGGTCGCCACCGTCATGGCTGCCAGCGGGAACGAATACGCCCACCAGGACAGGTAGAAGGGCAGACGCAGGAAGCGCGGTGCCTGGATCAGCAGCCAGAGGGTGAGGAACAGGGCGCTGTAGTAAAGCACCCGGGCGAAGCCGTCGAGGTCGCCGGTCAGGCGCAGGTAAGCCAAAAAACCGGCCGCCGGCGGTGCGATCAGGATGAACAGCGTCGGCAGCAGGCGATCCGGCAACGGGTGATGGAAAATCATCCGATAGACGATGATAGTGAACAACACCAGCCAGAACAGCAGCCCGATAGAGAAGAAGAACCAGCTCGCTTCCAGCCCGGCATGCTGCACGCCAGCAATCGGTACGAGTATGTTGCCGACCACCGGGATGAACCAAGCCGGATTGATGTGATGGATCTCGAAATGCGGCTGATGCACCCAGATGGTGAGCACGTACAGGGTGATCGTCAGGTGCAGCAGCGCGCCGAGCAGCCATAGACCGGCCGACAGTTGCGGTAGCTGTGGTAGTGCCAGGATGGATAGCAGGATCAGGCTTACCGAGATGGTGGCGCTGAAGCTCATCCGCACCGGGTGGTTGAGATCGGCTACCACTGCCTGCCGGAACCGTACCAGCTTGGCCAGGTAGAAGCCGGCGAGCACGATGAAGACCGCTCCCGCCACCAGGGCAACCGCCGACCCAGCCGCCGCCGGCAGGCCGAGCACGCGGTGTGCCTGATTCAAGGCCATCGCCAGACCGGCAAGGCCCATGACGGTGGAGAAGAAAGCGATAGGGAAATGTTGCAGACGTGGGTTCATCGTTATCTCGGTATAGTCGGGTCAGCGGCGCGCAGGTGGCGCCGGGCAGCAAGACAATATCAAGATTTATATATTGTGTGTTAGGCAGGCAGGCGCCGGCTAGGCAGGGGGTGAGGGGGTGGAAGCGAGCAAGCAGCCGCACATCGCACTGCGGGGACTCAGCAAGCAGTACACTAGCCGGGGCCGCAGCAGCAGAGTGCTCGACAACGTATCCATCGACATCCGGCACGGTGAGTTCGTCGTGCTACTGGGCCGCAGCGGCTCAGGCAAATCGACTCTGCTGAACCTGATCGGTGGGTTGGACACGCCGAGCGGGGGCACGGTGCAGGTGGACGGGCGGGATCTGTTCGCGCTGAGTGAGCGCGAACGTAGCTTGTGGCGGCGGCAGGCAGTGGGAGTGGTGTTCCAGGCCTATAACCTGATCCCGACCCTGACGGTGGCGGAGAATCTCCGCTTGCCGCTGGAGCTGCGCGGCGATAACCGCCGGACGGCGGTGGCGGCAGCCGAGACGCAGCTGGCGGCGGTCGGGCTGGCGGGTTTCGGCACGGCCTTTCCGGAAGAGCTGTCGGGCGGCGAGCAGCAGCGGGTCGCGGTAGCGCGGGCGCTGATCCATCGACCATCGCTGGTGCTGGCCGATGAGCCTACCGGCAACCTTGACCTGGAAACCGCCCGCCAGGTACTGGCGCTGCTCGACGATCTGTGCCGGCACAATCGCATGACGCTGGTAATGGCCACCCACGCCCGCGAGGTAATGGGGCTGGCCGACCGGGTGCTGAGCATCCACGCCGGGCGGATCGAGGAAACCGACCCGTGACTTCATTGATCCTGCGCGCCGGCTGGCGGCAACTGACCCGCTACCGTGGGCAATGGAGCCTGACGGTGCTGGCGATCGCGATTGGCGTAGCGGTCGTGGTCGCGGTCGACCTTGCCAATCAGAGCGCGCTGCGGGCGTTCGATGCGGCGCATCGGGTGCTGGCCGGCGAGGCAACGCATCAGCTGGTCGCCGGGCCGGAGGGTGTGCCGGAGGCAATTTATCCGTGGTTGCGGATAGAGCGCGGCATCCGCCGCGCCGCGCCGGTGGTGGAAGGACGGGTGCTACTGCCGGCGCTGGGGCGTGCCGTCAGCGTGCTCGGCGTGGATAGCTTTGCCGAAGGCGATCTGCGGGCCGGCGGCCCCGCACCCGGCAGCGGCGACATCGGCCGCCTGATGGCGGAACCGGCCACCGCGCTGCTATCGGAGGATCTACTGCAGGCGCTGCGGCTGACGCCGGGCGCTAGCGTAGCGGTCCGCGGCGGTGGCCGTACCAGCGAGCTTGCGGTGATCGGCCGGCTGGCCGGCGACCAGCCGGCGCTGACCGATCTGCTGGTGGTCGATGTCGCAACCGCCCAGGAGTTGCTCGGCCGGGACGGTTACCTCTCCCGCATCGATCTGGTGCTGCAGCCGGACGAAGCTGCGGCGCTGCGGAGTGCTCTGCCGCCCGGGTTGCGTCTGCTGGATGCCGCCGGGCAGGTGGAATCCCTACATGAGTTGACTGCCGCCTTCCGGCTCAACCTCACCGCCCTCAGCCTGCTGGCGCTGTTGGTCGGGTTGTTCCTGATCTACAACACCCTGAGCTTCGCTGTGGTCCGGCGCCGACAGATGGTCGGTACCTTGCGGGCAATCGGCGTCACCCAGCGCGAGGTCATGCGGGATTTGCTGTTGGAAGCGGCACTGCTCGGTCTGATCGGCGCGCTCTGCGGGATCCTGCTTGGGGTGCCGCTGGCACAGGGTCTGGTACGGCTGGTCGGCCGGACAGTGGAGGCCCTGTACGCCGAGCAGGCGGTGCTCGGCTTGGTGCTGGCACCCGCGTCGCTGATCAAGGCGCTGCTATTGGGGGTGCTGGGCGCGGTGCTGGCGGCCTGGCTGCCGGCCCGCGAATCGGCGCTCCTGCCGCCGCGGTTGATGTTGAGCCGCGCGGCCCTCGAGTCCGGCAGTCGGCGCTGGCTGCTGCGCGCCGCCGCTATGGGGCTGATGCTGGTGGTGGCGGGGGGCGGCTTGCTTGCGGCGAGCGATGGTTTGCTCACCGGCTTCGCCGGGCTGTTCGCCGTCGTGCTGGGCGCGGCGCTGTGGGTGCCGCTGCTGAGCGCGGCCGCAATGCAGTTGGCGGTTGGCCCTCTGGGCGTCCTCGCCGGAACCGCCGGCCGGTTGGCCGGGCGCGGCGCCGTGGCATCACTGAGCCGCACCGGGGTGGCGGTGACCGCGCTGGCGGTGGCGGTGGCCGCGGTGGTTGGCGTCGGCATCATGATCCAGTCGTTCCGGATCAGCGTCAGCGGCTGGCTGGAGCATACGCTGCGGGCCGATGTTTATCTGAGTGTGGCGACTGGCGAGGCGCTGGCGCCGACGCTGATCGAGCGTCTTCGCCGGCTGCCGCAGGTCGCTGAGGTCAGCGTCAGCCGGCGGCTGGAACTGCCGACCGAAACCGGATCGCTGCAACTGTGGGGGCTGGAGCTGGGGCCGGAGGCATGGGCTGGCTTTCAGCTGCTGGCCGGCGAGTCGGAAGCCGCCTACGCCGGTTTCCGCAACGGCGGGGTGATCGTTAGCGAGCCGTTTGCCTACCGCCGCCGACTCAGCGTCGGCGATAGCCTGCAACTACCCACCCGAGCCGGTCCGCGCGCCTTTCCCATCGTCGCGATCTACCGCGACTACGGCTCCGACCGAGGAGTGGTGACCCTGCACGCCGACACCTTGCAGCGCTGGTTCGGCGATAGCCCGATCACCGGACTGGGCGTCTATGCGGCCCCTGCCGTGCCAGTACAGACTCTGGTGGCCGCCTTGCAGCCGCTGCTTGCCAATACGCCTGGTGTCCGCCTGCAGAGTCAACAGGCGCTCAAGGTCCGCAGCCTGGAGATCTTTGATCAGACTTTCGCCATCACCAACGTGCTCCGCCTGCTAGCCGGCCTGGTGGCCTTTGCCGGTATTCTGGCAGCGCTGACCGCGCTGCAGCTGGAGCGGGCGCGGGAGGGGGCGGTGCTGCGGGCGATAGGCTTCACGCCGGCACAGTCGGCCCGTTTGGTCGTCGTGCAGAGCGGCCTGCTTGGGCTGATGGCCGGGTTGTGCGCGCTGCCCCTGGGCATTCTGCTCAGCGGTTTGCTGGTGCAGGTCATTCTCCGCCGTGCCTTTGGCTGGAGCATGAACTTCCAGATTCCGGCGGCAACCCTGGTCGAAGGAGTGGTGCTGGCAAGCGCGGCGGCACTGATTGCCGCCGCCTATCCGGCCTGGCGCAGCTACCGGGCAGCGCCGGCGCCGGCGCTGCGGGAGGAGGCATGAAACGTTTTGCCATCGCCGCCTTGTTCGTCGTAGCGCTTGCGGCGATCGCCTACGGCTTGTGGCCACGCTCGCAGCAGCAAGCCGGTGGCGGCTTTTCCGTGCAGGGGTTGTTGGGCGGAAACCTGCAGGGCTACGCCCGTGCCGATGCAGTCCGCCCATTCAGTTTTCCGGCCGACCACGCTGCCCACCCGGATTACCGCAGCGAGTGGTGGTATCTCACCGGCAACCTGCAGGCCGACGATGGCCGGCGCTACGGCTTCCAGTTCACCATCTTTCGCTTGGCGCTGGCTCCCGAGCCACGGGTCGGCACATCGGCCTGGGGAACACGGCAGGCTTACATGGGCCACTTTGCCATCACCGACATCAGTGCCGGCCGTATCCACGCCTTCGAGCGGTTCAGCCGCGGCGCTCTGGGGCTGGCCGGCGCGGAGGCCGAGCCTGTTGTTCGGATCTGGCTGGACGATTGGCAGCTTGCTGCAGCGCAAGGCGACTCCTTTCCCTGGCTGCTGCAGGCGGCGGAAGGCGACACCGCGCTGCAGCTGCGCCTGACACCACGCAAGCCACTGGTGCTGCAAGGGGAGCAGGGGTTGAGTCGCAAGGGGCCGGAGCCCGGCAATGCATCGTATTACTATTCCTATACCCGATTGGCCGCCGACGGCGAGCTTAGCCTGGGCGGCCAGCGGCTGAAGGTCACCGGCAGCGCCTGGCTTGACCGTGAATGGAGCACCAGCCTGTTGTCGCCCGAAGTCAGGGGCTGGGACTGGTTTTCGCTGCAGCTCGAGGACGGCAGCGAGCTGATGCTGTATCGGCTGCGCACCGCTAGCGGCATCGTCGAAGCCTTCGGTGCCGGCATCTACGTACCCGCAGACGGGCCGCCGCAACGGCTGAGCGGCCAGGACTTCCTGCTCGAGCCGACAGCTCACTGGACCAGCCCGCACACGAAAACACGGTACCCGACCGGCTGGCGGGCCCGCGTCCCAGCGCTCGGCGCCGAGCTTGCCATCACCGCCGCAACGGCGGACCAGGAGCTCGACCTGTCGGTCCGTTACTGGGAGGGCGCGGTCGACGTCGCCGGCCGGCTAGGGAAGCAGCCGGTCAAGGGCGTCGGTTACATGGAGCTGACCGGCTACGGCAGTGGCAGCCGTCCACCCGGACGCTGACGTGGAGCGTCACGAGGAACGGGCGGCCGCCGTCCGTCGCGGGCGGCGGAATGTCAGCCGGTAGCCGTAAAACAGAATCACCAGCAGCACACCGATCGTATCGGTCCGGCTTTCCGGAAACATCAGGCAGGCTGCCGCCAGTAGCAGCCAAGCGCGCGCAGATTTGCCGAGCGCGCCGACGCCGTACAAATAACCTTCGAAGGCGGAGGCCAGCAGCCAGACCGCGGCGATCGCCGTTGCGGCGGCCAGAATGATCGAGAGTGGCGCGCCGTGCAGGATCAGGTTCGGATTGACCACAAACAGAAAGGGCAGCACGAACAGCACTGCACCCAGCCGCATCGACCATAGCCCCGCGCTGAAACCGTTGCAGCCGGCCATGCCGGCGGCGGTGACCGAGGCCAGCGCAACTGGCGGCGTGATGTACGACAGCATGCCCCAGTAAAGAATGAACAGATGGCTGGCCAAAGGATTCAGGCCGGCTTCGATTAAGGCCGGCGCCAGCAGAATCGAGAGGAAGATGTAGCAGGCGCTCACCGTCATGCCCATACCAAGGATGAAGCTGGTGGCGGCGCCGGCGATCAGCATCAGCGGCACGCTGTCGCCGGCGTAAAGCAGCAGTTCGCGCGAAAAGGCACCGGCAACGCCAGTGTAGGCCAGCCCGCCGACCACTAGGCCGATGCCGGCCAGGATGGCGACCAAGTTGCCGACGTTGCGCGCCAGTTCCGCCAGTAGGGCGAGCAGGCGGCCGATGGTCAGCCGATGACTGCGCTTGAATAGCGAGATCGCCAGCAGAACGACGGTGGCATAGTAGGGTGCATGCGACTCGGTGCGCATGAACAGCAGCATGTACACCAGCATGGCGATGCTCAGCAGATACGGCCAGCCGCTTTTCAGAGTTTCCCCAAGCCGCGGAATTTCTTCTGCCGGCAGGCCCTGTAGACCGCGTCGGGCAGCATAGGCATCCACCTGGAACAGCAGCGCTAGGTAGAACAGCAGCGCCGGCAGAAAAGCGGCGATCATGACCTCTGCATAGGGGACGCCGAGGAAGGAGGCCATGATGAATGCCACGGCACCCATCACCGGCGGCATCAAAGTGCCGCCAGTGGAGGCGCAGGCCTCGATTGCTGCAGCGTAGTGAGCCGGGTAGCCGCTGCGCTTCATGGTCGGGATGGTGAAGGCACCGGTGGTGAGAATGTTGGAGATGACGCTGCCGGACAGGCTGCCGAACAGCGCGCTCGAGATCACCGCTACCTTGGCCGGCCCACCCCGACTACGGCCCATCAGCGCAGCAGCAAGCCGCATGAAGAACTCGCCGCCGCCGGTCACGGTAAGCGCCGCGCCGAACACTACGAAGCCGATCACCAAGTCGGCCACCACCTGCATCGGAATGCCGATGATGCTCTCCACGCCCATGGCATGGGCGCTGACCGTCTCGCGGAGGTTGTAGCCGTTGCCCCAGAGGAAGCCAGGTAGATATTCCGTGTACAAGGGGAAGGTGGCAAAAACCAGCGCAATGACCAGCAGCGGCAGCCCACCGCAGCGACGCACGCCTTCCAGCGCCATCAGCACCAGCAGGCCGGAGGCGATGATTGCCGGCCGCGGAGCGCTGTACTCCCAACCCTGTTCGATGATCTCCAGGCCGTGTCGGCCGAGGTGAATAGTCGAAGCCAGCGTCAGGCCGATCAACAACCAGTCGTACCACGGCACCCGCTCGCGGGCGCCGGACCAGGCCGGATAGGCGAGAAAGGCGAGGGAGAGGAAGATCCCGATCAGGTAATAGAGATAGGAGTTACCGAGCGGATCGAAGCCGAGCAGAGTCAGGTGGAAAGTCTGGTTGATCGCCATCAGCAGGCCGAGCCCGCTGGCGACGATGGCGATCCAGTAAGCCGCCCCTCGCAGGCGGCCATTTTCACCGCGGGCAGCGGCCGGTGTGGCTGCTGTCATGGGAGATCCTCAGCGGGTTGTGACGGAGCAGAGGGCGCGGCACGTCTGCCGCGCCGGATGCGTCAGAGCGTGGCGAGCGCCCGCTGGCGGCGCTGTTCCCAGAAATCCGGGAACTGCTCATTGCCGATGCCGTCCTGTTCCGCCGCCTTAATGGTTTCCCGCCATGCCGCGAGCAACGCTTCCAGCCGCCGCAGGCGCCGATCATTCCACTGCTGGTCGGCTTCGGTCCAGATGCCTTTTTCCTGCATATAGCGGATCGCGCCCTCGTGGAACGGCACGTCCATCGGCGGCCGACCGGCCTCCTTCAGATCCCAGCGCGGTGTTACCGCGGTAGCGTCTTTGTACATGCCGTAGGTTTCGTCCAGCGCCTTGACGAAGGCGTAGACCTCGTCGGCGCTGGTGTCAGCCGTGGTCACCAGAACTGGATAGCGGTAGGCGAACATGGCTGCCGGGTTCTCGCTCGAAATACCGGCGCCGACGTTTTCAGTGTATGGCGCCAGGAACGGAGCAACCTTGGCCAAGCGCTCCCAGCCTTCCTTGTCGTCCGGTGGTACCGGCACCCAGTAAATGCCGCGCGGCGATTCCGCCAGTTCGTATAGCTGACTCGGCGTAGTGGTGGTGCAGGTGGCGTCCGCTTTGCCTTCCGCCAGCGATTTCATCGCGGCGTTATAGGTCGGAAACATGATCGCCTCGACATCGTTCCGTGTCAGGCCGCCGAAAGCGATCAAAGCGTCGCATTTGACGTTGATCGACGGATTGCCGGCGATGTAAGCAACGCGCTTGCCTCGCAGGCCGGTTACCGTGCGGATGTTGGCGTCCTTTGCTGTCGGGATGCCGAAAGAAGATGGCCGGCCGGCCAAGCCACGCAGGTTCTGCGGCCCCCAGCGGCGGTCGGCGAAATCGTAGATGCCCTCAGCGGCAAAGAAAGCCTCGGTTGCCAAGAAGCCGTAGCCTGCCTTGTTTTCGAGCAACGGTTGCAGCCGGCCGATGGAGGAGCCGGACGGACGGATACGTACCCGGACGTCGAATTTTTTGCCGAAAGCGTCGGCAATGGCGGAGGCTTCGGCATAACCGGCCGAGCCGACATCATACGAAGTCCAACTCATGCTTTTCGGCAAGTCGGCGGCAGTGGCCGCAGCGGTAATGAGTAAAACCGGCGTCATGGCCAACGCCAGTAAGATCCTGTGAGGAATAGCGGCAGCAATAGGCATGATCGGTTTCCCTTCCAGTAGCCGGGCAGCCATCCCACTCCGGCGTCGATTCCTGTCGTTTTCCTGGGTGGTGATTGCGCCTTCTCCGGGGAGCCTGCGCTAGCGGAAGTATAGAAGCCTGGAGCGAACCGTAATGGCCGCTTTATCGGTAAATACCCGGTATCAAAGACAGTTTGTGTTTTCGCCAGGTTGAACCCCGTTGGTGCGGCTCGATGTTGACTCTTTTGCCGGCAGCCACCAATTGCGAGATTCCGGGTTGGCAAGCAAGGGAAACACGCGATGAAAAAGGAACACATCGGTGTGATTGGAGTGGCGATATTGCTGGCCGCGGGCGCGGCTGGGGCGGCACAACAGTCGCAAGGCGAACGGAAAATAGAAGTACATAAGAAAGAGCCGGTCGGCAACTATCTGACCGACGAGCAGGGCCGCAGTGTTTATATGTTCAAGGCCGACAGCAAGAATAACGCCACTTGCTACGACGCCTGTGCGCAGGCCTGGCCGCCTGTAGTTACCCAGGGCGAGCCCCAGGCAGGCCAAGGCGCCGAGCAGCAAATGCTGGGAACAATAGAGCGTAAGGACGGCTCCCGCCAGGTTACCTACAATGGTTGGCCGCTGTATTACTTCGTCAAGGATAAGCAGCCGGGAGACATCAACGGACAGGATGTCAACGCTTTTGGCGCGGAATGGTATCTGTTGACGCCGCAGGGACAGGTAGCGGAGGCCGAAGGGGGGAAATCGGAAAAGGGTTAGCGCGCTGGGAAATCGTTAGCAACTCCACAGGCGATGCGGCGCTGGCTTGAGACTGCCGGTTGGCTTGGAAGCTGCGGCAGTACGGATTTTTTGTAGCTAACCCACCTGCTGTCGGATGTTTTGCCGGAGTTAGCAAGGCTGCCGCAGATACGGCTCACCCATTCTGGGCAAGCCGTATCTGCGAGCAGGCGAACACGATCTGGCAAGGATGGTCGCCGAAGCCTCAGGGGAGGGCGGCGGCGAGTTTTGCCGCAAGCGCTTGCAAGGCCGCCGGATCACCAGGTGTGCGGCCGTGGATCGCTGGATCTTGCCCCTGGCGGCGCGGTACCACGTGGACGTGGTAATGAAATACCGTCTGCCCGACGGCCGCGCCATTGAACTGGGTGAGGACGATGCCATCCGGTTCGAGCGCCTGCATCTGAGCCTGCGCCACCCGCTGCGCCAGCGCGGCCGCTGCCTGTAGGGCCTCGCTCGACAGGGTCAGCAGGTTGGGATGGTGAGCTTTCGGCACTACCAGGGCGTGTCCCTCGGATGAGGGGAAGGCGTCCATGAAAGCAATGGCGTGCTCTTCTTCGCAGATGATGGCCGCTGGGACGTTGCGGTCGATGATTTTGCAGAAGAT
>DASULL010000345.1:0-3656 GCA_036278215.1 Gammaproteobacteria bacterium
TCAAGCTGGTCTTGCCGGTGTTGTTGTGCGCGACCAGGTGCCCGGAACGCCACAGGTCGAGCTCGACGTAGTCGTACACGCCGCTGTGGATCAGGATCAGCCGCAGCGGCCCGTTGGTCTTCTTCATGCGCTCTCCCCCACGTCTTCGACCGGCTGCGCTGCGGCATCGGCCGCCTCCGCCACCTTCAGGCAGTAATCCAGAAAGCGGTAGGCCGGCGCTAAAAACTTGAAACGCTCGCCCTCCAGCCGGCGGGCGAAGCCGAACCGCTCCAGGGAGACGACGATGTTGACCAAGCCCTCGTCCGTCAACTCCACGTCGAGCTGCTTCAGGTAGCCCAGATAGCGCTCGCGCTGCAGGTGCGGCAGGCTGGTCAGCTGCCATTCGCGCTCGAAGAAAGCGTCCTCGACATTATCGACCTCCTCCGCTAGCGCCTCGACGATGATGAAAATGAACACCGCCATCTTGCGTATCTGCGGCGTCAACGACTGCTCGGTCTGGCCTTCGAAGTAATAGAAGCCGCGCGAGTCAGCGATCAGCCGGAAACCCAAGTGGGCGAACAGATCGGTGAACTTGCGCTCGTGCTCGCGCAGCGGCTGGAACAATTCGTTGCTGTCGGCGGTGATGTGGCCACCGCGCGCCAGACGCAGAAAGATCTGATCGAGCTGTGGAAGTGCGAATGGACTATCCACCGGTATGGTTCTCCTCGCTCTGGTTAAGGGCCCAGGGCACGGCCTTGAGAATCGTGCTGCCATGGCGATAGCGACGCACTTGCGTTTGCGGAGCGCCCGGCAGGTAGCGGATGGCGTCGCCGAAACAGCGCAGCACCTCGGCGGTGGAAGCATCCGGCAGCCGCTGCAACAGCCATTCGAGGGCATCCGGCACTGGCCCAGCCGCCGCCAGTTCGCGGCGAATCGCCAGCGGGCTGATCCGCTCGCGCCGCTCCGGCGCGCTAGCGCTGCCCAGCCGCACCTCTTCGGCGGCATTGTGCGCGGCCACCTCCCACAGATACGCCTCCAGCTGAACCTGGTTGAACTCGGCTTCGCGGCGGAACACCGGGATGGCGAAAGCCTCGACCAGGCCGAGTGCATCCACGCCTCGCTTGCCGACGGTCTCCAGCAGCACGCTGGCGCCGCGCGCCAGCCGGCTCTGCCGCTGATAGTGCTGGTGCAGGGGCTGCAGCTCGCTCATCGCCTGCAGGAAATGTTGGGCAACGACGCCGCGCATCCGGATCAAGCGCTTGCGGGTCTGCGAAAAGCGTTGCTCCACCAGGGCCTGGCCGGCCGCCGCCTGCTCACCGCTCAACAGCACCCGGCTGAGGCTGTCGAACTGGTGCTGCATCGGCTGCGTGGTATCGATCAGCGCCCGCATCGGCACCAGGAAACGCTCCCACAACCGCAGAATCGTACCGTAGCGTTCCTTCAACGGCGCATGCTCGCGGTTAGCGCGATGCCGCATCACCTCGTTGACGATAGCTTGCTGGTTGCCCGCCACGTCCTGGCGAATCTGCTCGATCTTGCGGCTGGTTTCGTCCAACAGCAGCAACGCGCCGCTGAGCCGGCCACTGCGGATCACCGCATCCAGCTCCTGCTGCAGCGCATCCAGCTCGGCGACGTAGCCCTGGATCTGTTGGATGGACGTCAGATGGTGCTCCTGTCGCACCCAGCGCAGGAAGTCGGCGACCGGCAACGGCATCTCATAGCCGCTGGCGTCCGGCAGCCGCTCCAGCAGGCCGAACTCCAGCAGCTGGCCGATCAGATAATCGGTCTGCGGCGTGCTCTCGCTGCGGTGACGCTCGATCAGGTGCACCAGATCGCCGTCGTTCACTTCCTCGGCGGTCAGCAGGTCTTCCAGCAACCGGTAATGCTCGGCGGCGAAGCGGAAGAAAGATTGTGGACTACGCAGCCCCATGAACACCCCATCGGGCCATGCGCGATGACCCGCCCCGTACATGATCAGGAATCCAAGCGCTCAATGGTAACCGATGCCATGCGCTGACACCGTTGGCAGAGCGCACATTCGTCGCGGCCGGGCCGGACCCGTGGTTTGGGGACGGCAGAACCTCCCACCGCTGCGGACGGTACAAACGCCCGACTTTAAAAAACAAAATCTTTTAAAGCAGAAAAGCCACCCGCATTTATTTGTTTTCAACACCAATAACGGCGCTTCCCCTGCCGGCCACCCGCCACAAAGGAGTTCCGCATGCCAATAAACAATCTGGAATTCGCGAACATAACCGATTTGGCCAGCGCTTATCGTGCCAGGAAGCTGTCACCGGTCGAAGTAACCCAATTAATGCTGGATCGAATAGAGCAGCTCGATCCGCAGCTGCGCAGCTATACCACGGTCACGCCGGAAATTGCCCTCGAGCAGGCCCGCCAGGCCGAGGCCGAGATCGGACGGGGCGAATACCGCGGGCCGATGCATGGCATACCGATCGGGGTAAAGGATCTGTGCGAAACGCGCGGGGTGCGGACCACCTGGGGGACGACCGTGCTCTCCGACAATGTGCCGGACGCCGACTGCACGGTCGTGCGCAAGCTGTTCGACGCCGGCGCGATCATGCTCGGCACACTGCACATGACCGAGGGAGCCTTTGCCACCCACCACCCGGAGCTGCCAGCACCGATCAATCCCTGGCATCCGGAGCATTGGTCCGGCGTCTCCTCGAGCGGTTCGGGCGTCGCCACCGCGGCCGGGCTGTGCTACGGCGCCATCGGCACCGATACCGGCGGCTCGATCCGGCTGCCCTCGGGCGCTAACGGCGTGACCGGCATCAAACCGACCTGGGGGCGGGTCAGCCGCCAGGGCGCGCTGGCGCTTGCCAGCAGCCTTGACCATATCGGCCCGATGACGCGCTCGGCCGCCGACGCCGGCGCGATGCTCGGCGCGATGGCGGGTGTCGATCCGCTCGACCCGACCAGCCTGGAGGCGGCCGTGCCCGACTATCTGGCGGATCTGGAGCAAGGCATTAGTGGGCTGCGCATCGGCATCGATCCGGATTACGTTTACCAGGTTTGCGACACCGACACCGCCAAAGTGATCGACGAGGCGCGGCGGGTGCTTACCGAACTCGGGGCGCAGATCAACGAGGTGGCGATGCCGCCGAGTACGCCGGTAATGTACAAGAACTGGGCGGCGTTCTGCGGTGTGGAGACGGCGATCGCCCACCAGCAGACTTATCCAGCGCGCGCCGCCGAATACGGCCCGGTGCTGGCCCAGCTGATTGATGCAGGCCGCAGCCTGAGCGCGCTGGAGCTGATGAAAATCTATCATGCCCGGCTGGCTTTCAGCGGCGATCTGCGCAAGCTGCTCCAGCAGGTCGACCTGCTGCTGGTCCCGGTACATCCGTTCGGCAACCCGACCATAAGCCAGCTCGAACAGATCCTGGCGCAGCCGACCGGCCTCGATGACCTGCTGCGCTTTACCGCGCCGTTCGACATGTCGGGCAGTCCGACGATTACCCTGCCGGGAGGAGTCACCGCCACCGGCCTGCCGATCGGCTTCCAGTTGGTGGCGCGTCATCTCGACGAAGCGCTGCTGGTGCGTGCCGGCCACGCTTATCAGCAGGTCACCGACTGGCATAAAGGCAAGCCCGCGCCCGTCGCCGAGCCGGCCTGAGGCACAACTCGCAGCCGCGACGAAGCGGCTTCGCGCC
>DASULL010000346.1:0-5134 GCA_036278215.1 Gammaproteobacteria bacterium
CTGTCGCAAGTAATGCCGCCGACCGTTGCGTGAGTGTTACGCCACGGCTTGATGATCGCGTCGCATAGCATCATTCTTGTTGCAGCAGCCCCGCACCTGTCGAGCAATCGGCAATGACGCTACGCCGCCAGGTACAACGCCTTAATGGAGACTGATACCGATGCTGGACCCGAAATCATTGGATGAAATGGCACGCAAGCTTGCGCAGAACCTGCCGCCGGGCCTGCGTGATTTCCAGCAGGAGGTGGAGCGGAACATGCGGGCCGGCCTGCAGGGTATGTTCTCCCGCCTGGATCTGGTGACACGCGAAGAATTCGACGCCCAGGCGAAAGTGCTGGCACGTACCCGCGCTCATCTGGAAACGCTGGAGATGCGTGTTGCCGCCTTGGAAGCGGCACCGATCGCGGCAGCTGAAGCACCGGCCGGTAAAAAGACCAAAACCGCCGTACCGCCGCCACCAGAGCCGACCAGCGACTGAGCTGCGCCGCAACCTGCCCCGGGATCGAACCGGGGCAGGGAAATCTGCTGCCTCAGCACGCCGCGTCTCGATCGTTGCCGGCCCGGTCCGATTCGCCGGCACTCTCTTCCTGAGTCGGCATCTTGGGCAAAGTGAAGAAAAACGTCGTGCCCTCACCCGGCGTGGACTCCACCCAAATCCGCCCCTGATGGCTCTCCACCACTTTTTTGCAGATCGCCAGACCGATGCCGGTGCCGGCGTACTCGTCCCGGCGATGGCCGCGCTGGAAGATGGTAAAAAGCCGCGGCAAAAAAGCGGGATCGATGCCGATGCCGTTGTCGCGCACCGAAAACAGCCAATCCTCGCCGACGTCCTCCGCTTTGATCTCAACCCGCGGCGGCACCGACCGGTTGAACTTCAAGGCGTTGCCGATCAGGTTCTGGAACAGATGCTCCAGATCGGTGGCGTCACCCCGAACCATCGGTAGCGGTTCGCGAATGATCTCGGCCCTGCATTCGCCAATCCTGGCGGTCAGACTGGTCAGCGCCTGCTCAAGCACCTCCTCGGTATCGACTGGGATAAGCGGCTTCTCGCGGGCGCCGGCGCGGGAGTAAGCGAGCAGGTCGGTGATCAGGACGCGCATGCGGTCGGTACCGCTGACGATGTAGTTGACGAAGGTCAGCCCCTCTTCCCCCAACCGGTCCTTGTAGCGACGCTCCAGCAGCTGGGCAAAGCCGGAGACCGACCGCAGCGGCTCCTGCAGATCGTGCGAAGCGACATAAGCGAACTGCTCGAGCTCGGCGTTGGAACGGGCCAGCTCTTCCGCTTGCTCGCGCAGCTCCAAGGTGCGCGCCTCTACCCGCTGCTCCAGCTCGCGGTAGGCGCGGCTAAGCGCCTCCTCGGCCGCCCGCAGCTCGGTAACGTCTTCGATCAAGCGCAGCAGGATCAGCGGCTTGCCTCTGTCGTCGCGGATCAGCGAAGCCATCAGACTGCCCCACATGATGCTGCCGTCCCGACGTAGATAGCGCTTCTGCTGCTTGAGGAACGGATGCCTGCCCTCCTCCAGCGTCTCGGCGATGGTATCGGTGTTGGGACGATCCTCCGGGTGCACCAGCGCGTTTAAACCCTGTTGGCGGAGATCAGTCGGGTCGTAGCCGAGCATGCGGCCGAAAGCGGGGTTGGCTTCCAGGATGCGGCCGTCCAAATCGGTGAGGACGACGCCGATGGCGGCATTTTCGAAGGTGGTGCGGAAGCGCGCCTCGCTGAGCCGCAACGCTTCTTCCACCCGGTGGCGCTCGCTGACATCGCGGATGATGGCGCTCAAAAACGTCTCGCCGCCAACTCCCCAGCGAGCCAGGGAAACCTCGACGGGGAATTCCTCGCCATTCTCCCGAACCGCGGCCAACTCCAGCACCCGCTTCAATAAGCGCTCGCGCCCGGCAACCGCCGCCTGCTGCCAGCGCCCGTATTCCCCGCGCAACCGTTCCGGCAGGAGCCTGGTCCAGGGCTGGCCGATCACGGCCTCCTTGGGGTAGCCGAACATGTCGGTTGCGCCGTGGTTCCAGGAGATGATGCGGCCGCTGCTGTCGGTAATGATGATGGCGTCCTGGGCTGCCTGCACCAGCGACGCGAACTTGGCCTCGCTGCGCCGGAAAGCTTCGGTCATGGTTCGGGCAATGGCGGTTGCCCGCGCCTCGGTGCCAGTTATTGTCCACAGCAGCGCGAACAGCAACACGCTCAACAGCAGGCCGGTGAGCAAAACCTGGGTAGGACGCCCAGACTCCAGCACCATCTGCTCCAGCGCCGGCCGCGAGGCAACGTACACCGTCCACGGGTGATCGTTGATATAGATGGTATTGACGGTCTCGAAGGCGGGCTGATGCTGACCGGGAACATAGCCGTACATCAACGCGCTTTGTTCCAGCGTATTGCCATCGTAGATGCGCAGCGACACATCCGACACGGCAGCTCCCAGAATGCCCAGCATGAGGTCATCCATGCGGAAGGGACTGTAGACAAAGCCGGCAATATTGGCGCGCCGATCATCCACATTGGTGGGCACGAAACCGTCGCGATAGACCGGCAGATACATAAGGAACCCTGCCTGATGGTTCTGGACGGTTTCCTGCACCAGCATGACCTTGCCGGTCACTGCCGGCCGACCTTCATCCCTGGCTTTGGCCATTGCCAGCCGGCGGGTCGGCTGCGAATACATGTCGTAGCCAAAGGCGCGCTGGTTACGCCAGTCGAAAGGCTCCAGATACAGGATCGCGGTGTAGATATCGCGCTCGCCCTTGGGCCAGACTTCGAATTTGGTAAAACCGCTAGCACGCATCTCCTCTTCCAGCTTGGCGACCTGGCCGGCGCGCAGGTAAGCGGTATAACCGACACCGAGGATGCCGGGGTAGTTAACCTGCAGCGCCAGCTGGTTGACGTAGGTACGCCACTCCTCGCGGGTCACGGCTTCGCTGCTGTGCAGAAAAGCGACGCCGCCGCGCAGAACCTGCTCATAAGCGGCCATGCGCTGCTCAATGGCTCTGAGCACCTCGCTGGCTCGGAAATCGAAACGATGCGACGCCTCCTCCCAAACCTGCTCGCGGGCCTGATACCAACCCCAAGCCGTTATCAGCAGGCAAAGCAATAGCGCCAGCACGGCCAGCGGCCGGCTACGGCTAGTGAACAGGCGGGACAGTCTGAAGACGGCCCTCTTTCCGATATCGCGTCCATCCATGAGGCATAATCATAGACCGATAGCACCGCTGCACTAAGAGAAGCTCAGCAGCGACAATAACCACGAACCTCAGGGAGGGGGGAAATGGCACTGGCGGTGATACACAGCCGAGCGGCGGTCGGTGTCGAAGCACCGGCGGTTGTAGTGGAAGTGCACCTGGCGAACGGACTGCCGGCTCTGTCCATTGTCGGCCTGCCGGAAGCGGCGGTACGCGAGAGCAAGGACCGGGTCCGCTCAGCCTTGATCACCTGCGGCTTCGAGTTCCCCAACCGCCGCATCACCGTTAACCTCGCTCCCGCCGACCTGCCGAAAGAAGGCGGCCGGTTCGACCTGCCCATCGCGCTCGGCATCCTCAAGGCCAGCGGCCAGCTCAAAGCCGACCTCGACGCTTACGAATTCGCCGGCGAGCTCGGCCTGGACGGCTCGCTGCGGCCGGTCGCCGGGGTGCTGCCTATGGCCGTTCATACCCGCGCAGCCGGCCGCAGGCTGATCGTGCCGGCCTGCAGCGCGGCCGAAGGCGCGCTGGTGCATGCCGAAACCTTCGGCGCCCGGCATCTGCTGGAAGTCTGCTCCCATCTTGCCGTTACGGCGCCGCTTGTACCGGCCGCGCCACCAGCCGTCACAACCGTCGATACCGCTTACGATCTGGCCGAGGTCAAAGGTCAGCAGCCGGCCAAGCGCGCCTTGGAGGTCGCCGCCGCCGGCGGCCATTCACTGTTGCTGGTCGGCCCGCCTGGCACCGGTAAAAGCATGCTGGCGGCGCGCCTGCCGGGTATTCTGCCACCCATGACCGAGGCGGAGCGGCTGGAAGCAGCGGCGATCGCCTCGGTCAGCGAGCAGGGCTTCCGACCCGACCAGTGGGGCCACCGGCCGTTGCGCACGCCGCACCACAGCAGCTCCGACGTCGCCTTGATCGGCGGCGGTGTCCGGCCCAAACCAGGCGAGATTTCCCTGGCCCACCACGGCGTGCTGTTCCTCGACGAACTGCCGGAGTTCGGCCGCCGGGCCCTGGAAGCGCTGCGCGAGCCGCTGGAAACCGGTCGAGTAGCTATCTCGCGCGCGGCGGCACGGGTGGAGTATCCGGCCCGCTTCCAGCTAGTGGCCGCCATGAACCCCTGCCCCTGTGGCTTTTTCGGCGATCCTGACGGCCGCTGCCGCTGCACCACCGAACAGGTCGACCGCTACCGCAACCGGCTGTCCGGCCCGTTATTGGATAGAATCGACCTGATCGTGGAAGTCCCCCGCCTGCCGGCACCGGTGCTGCGCTCGGCGCCGCTCGGTGAGGACAGCGCCACAGTGCGGCAACGGGTCAGCGCGGCCCGCGAGCGGCAGAATGCCCGCGGCGCGGTCAACGCCGCGTTAGCCGGGCGGCAGCTGGACGAGGCTTGTCGACTCGATCGGGCAACCCAGCAGTTGCTGGATCAGGCGGTCGAGCGGCTGCGCCTGTCCGCCCGCGGCTACCATCGCATCCTGCGGGTCGCCCGCACCATCGCCGATCTGGCAGCGAGCGAAGCTATCCAGGCCAACCACCTGCTGGAAGCGATCAACTATCGCCGCATGCCAAGCCTGGCTTGAGCGGGCAGCAACCTCGCCGCCACGGCGGGATGAAATAAGCAACCGGCTTTTCGGCTTTTTCGTTACCCGGACGGCGTAAAGCCGCCCGGTTTTTGTTGTGGAGAAATCTGTGCGTGAACTTTTTTGGGAGCGTTACTCCCTGGGAGAACTGAACAACAAAGAATGGGAAGCACTGTGCGATGGCTGCGGCCAGTGCTGCCTGAAACGGTATGTCGAGGATAATGTCGTCACGGTGTACAGCGTCGCCTGCAGGCTGCTGGATATCGACTCGGCCCGCTGCCGGGATTACCCCAATCGCCTGCAGAAAGTCCCCAGCTGCCATAAACTGACGCCGGCTACCGTGCCGGAATATACCTGGCTGCCCGAGAGCT
>DASULL010000347.1:0-15245 GCA_036278215.1 Gammaproteobacteria bacterium
GCGGCAATTGTCGAGTTTCATCGAGATCCGCCGGCTGGACCCGGATGATGCCGACGTGGCGGAGACCTTCCTACTGGTCGACCGGCTGATTTTCATCCGGCAGCCGGTTACCGCGAGCGGCCGTGTCGCTATCCTGGCCACGCGAGCACCGCTCGAAGGACGCGAGCTGGCGCGCCGCTTCGAAGAATTGTGGCAGCGGGCTTTACCCGACCCGAACCTACGCCGGCTCTGGCTATGAAACCCTTCCGTATCCTGCTCTTCCTAGCGCTACTGGCCAGCGCGGCCGCGACCGCGGCAACCATTGACGTCATTCAGCTTCGTCATCGCAGTGCCGATGAGTTGCTGCCACTGCTCACCCCCCACTTATCATCGGCGGCATCCATCACTGGTGCTGCTGATCGCGTGATCGTGCGCGCGGAACCAACGGAAATCACCCAGCTGCGCCGCCTCGTCGCCGAGCTCGACCAGCCCCGGCGCAACATCAGCCTACGGGTCCGCCGCGGCAGCGGCGCTAGCGGTACGGCCGATGGCTACAGCGTGGGCGGCAACAGCCGCAGCGGTGGCCGAGTGCGTGTCTACAGCAGCGAATCGGTCCACGCCGAAACCGGCGAACAGCAGATTCGTGGGCTGGAAGGAAGGCCGCTGCAGATCACCACACGCTCGCTGCTGCCAATTACCGAACATATAGTCTGGCTTGGCCGGCATAGCGCGGGCGCTGTCGAGCAAACCCGGCTGCTGGAGCTGGACGGCGGTCTCTATGCTCTGGCCCACCTGCACGACGACGCGGTAGAAGTCGATATCCTGGTGCAGGATCGCTCCCAGCGAGATCCGCTGGCATCGCGCCAGGTGGTTTCCACCGTCAGTGGCCGTGTCGGCGAATGGATTCCGTTCGCGACAACAGATGCCAATAGCCGTACAAGTGAGCGCGGCCTGATCTATCGAAGCGAGGACGCTCGGCGGCAGGCGGGCACGCTCTGGCTGCGGGTAGACGTGCTCGACTGACAGCAGCCATGGAAACCCGGCAGGCACCGCTGCGCCCTGCCGTAATCAGGCCCGCTCGAACACCGCGATGCTCTCCACATGCGCTGTATGCGGAAACATGTCGATGATTCCGGCGGACCGCAGTCGGTAACCGTGCTCCTTGACCAACATTCCGGCATCGCGCGCGAGGGTGGCGGGATTACAGGACACGTATACGATCCGCGTTGCCCCCAGCCCGGCGATCTGCGGAATCAGCTCAGCGGCACCGCTACGCGCCGGATCCAGCAGCAGCTTGTCGTAGCGCCGCTGCATCCAGGGTAGACCACGCACATCCCGACTGAGATCGGCGACGTGAAACTCGCAGTTGCCGAGACCATTGCGATGGGCGTTGTCCCGGGCACGCCCGACCAGACCGGCCTCCCCCTCCACGCCCACGACGTGGCCCGCACGGCGGGCCAGCGGTAGCGTGAAGTTACCCAAGCCACAGAACAGGTCAAGCACCGACTCCGTCGGCTGCGGGTCGAGCAATTCGATGGCGCGACTGACCATGGCGCGGTTGATGCCAGCGTTGACTTGGGTGAAGTCGGTCGGCCGGAATGCCAGCTCGACAGCGAAGTTGGACAGCCGGTAGGTCAACTCGGCCGCCGCCGGCCACAGCAGTTGCACGGTGCTCTCGTTGCCGGGCTGCAGATAGATCAAGAAGCCGTACTGCTCGCCAAAGGCGGCCAGTTCCGCTCGATCCGCTGCCGTCAGCGGCGCCAGATGCCGGAACACCAATCCGACAGCATCGTCGCCGATCGCCACCTCTATCTGCGGCAGCTGCCGTGCCACCGACAGGCGCTCAACCAGCGCCGCCAGTTCGCGCAGCCGCTGTCCGACCCGTGGATCGAGCACCTCGCAAGTCTCTAGCGCAGCGATAAAGCTGCTGCCGCGCTCGCGGAACCCGACCAGCACACGGCCTTTCTTCGGCACCAGCTTCACCCCGAGCCGAGCCCGGCGGCGATAACCCCACTCCGGCCCGGTCAGGGGCGGCAACCACTCCTCCGGCGCAACACGGCCGATGCGCTCCAGCTGCTGGCGTAGCACATCGTGCTTCAACTGCCGCTGCTGCGCGGCCGGCAGGTGCTGCAAGCTGCAGCCGCCGCAAATGCTGAAATGGGCGCATTTTGGCTCGATCCGATCGAGCGACGGCGACAAAACGTCCACCACCTCCCCTTCGCCGATGCCGCGCCGGCGCTGCAGATAGCGAAAGCGGACTCGCTCGCCGGGCAAGGCGCCGTGGATGAAAACCGTCTCATCAGCCACGTGCGCCACACCCCGGCCCTCGGGGCTGAGGGTGGCGATTTCGACTTCTACCAGCTCCTGTGGAACTTTTTGCTTGGCGTATCGCCGTTTTTTCACGGCCATGACTACAGTCCTTCCTCCGGCCAGGCAGCGAGGAATTCATCAAAGTGCGGCTTGCCGGCCAGCTCCAGGCTTTCGCGTACTCGCCGCCGCTCGATGAAGTACTGCGGCCGGTCGATGCGACCACGCATCAGTTCAAAGCGCAGATAAACGAGATAAGTATTTAAGACATCGGTTTCGCAGTAATTGCTCACCCGCTCGTAATCGCCGGCGCGGATGCAGTCCCAGACCTTGTCGCCGCTCATTCCCATCTTGCCCGGCAGGCCGCACAGGGTGGCAAGCTCGTCCAGCGGCGCAGCGGCGCGGCCCTGATAAGCGGACAGCACATCCATCAGATCGGTATGCCGCTCATGGTAGCGGCCGATGTAGTTGTTCCAGCGGAAGCTCTGGTCGTTGTTGCCGGTTTCCCAATAGCGAGCCGCCGTGACACCGTGGATGAGTCCGCGGTAATGCAGCACCGGCAGATCGAAACCACCGCCATTCCAGGACACCAGGGTCGGCGAGTAACGCTCAATGCCATCGTAGAAGCGGCTGATGATCTCGGCTTCGCTGCACTCCGGCTCAGCCAGCGACCACACCTTAAAGCGATCACCCATCCGAGCGGCAATCGAAATTGCAACGATGCGGTGCAGGTGCAGCTTGAGAAACTCGCCGCCGGTCTGCTGTCGGCGCATGGCAAGCATGGCTCGGCCGACATCGGCGTCCGATAGATCCTGCAGGTCGTACAGCCGCCTGCCGCCGTCGACATCAGGCACGGTTTCGATGTCGAACACGAAGATATTGTTCGGGAGCACGGTTCGACTTTCTTAGGATGGAAACAAGCCGCTGGACAGGTAGCGGTCACCGCGGTCGCAGACAATGGAGACGATGGTCGCGTTCTCGAGCTCGGCGGAGAGGCGCAACGCCGCCGCCAGTGCGCCGCCGGACGAGGCGCCGGCGAATACGCCCTCTTTGGCCGCCAACTCGCGAGTCATGTGCTCGGCTTCCGCCTGCGACACATCGATGATCCGGTCCACTCGCGAGGGATCATAGATCTTCGGCAGATAGGCCGGTGGCCAGCGGCGTATACCGGGAATGCTGGAATGCTCATCCGGCTGCACGCCGACGATCTGAATCGCCGGGTTCTTTTCCTTCAGTATCCGCGAAACCCCCATGATGGTACCGGTGGTCCCCATGGAGCTGACCACATGGGTCACGGTGCCGCGGGTGTCGCGCCAGATCTCTTCGCCGGTGGTTTCATCGTGCGCCAGCGGATTATCCGGATTGGCGAACTGGTCCAGCAGCTTGCCTTTGCCTTCCGCCTGCATCCGCTCGGCCAGGTCGCGCGCCGCTTCCATGCCGCCGCTTTGCGGTACCAGGATCAGCTCGGCGCCGTAAGCTCGCATCGCGGCCCGCCGCTCTACCGTCATGTTTTCCGGCATGATCAAAACCATGCGGTAACCGCGGATGGCGGCCGCCATCGCCAGGGCGATTCCGGTATTGCCGCTAGTCGCTTCGATCAGCGTATCGCCCGGCTTGAGCTCACCGCGCTGCTCAGCATGGCGAATCATGCTGAGTGCCGGCCGATCCTTGACGGAGCCCGCCGGGTTATTACCCTCGAGCTTCAACAGGATGGTGTTCGACGTCTTGCCCGCCAGCCGTTGCAGACGAACCAGTGGCGTATTGCCGACAAAATCTTCAATCGTTGGGTAGTCCATCACTCAAGTTTAATGAAAAGCGCTGGCCGAAAGAAGGCGGCGGAGTCGGAAAACGCTGAACTCAAGGACATGAGCGGACGCTTCTAGGCCAGCGCGCCGCTCACCCTGCCACTGATCCTATAGGCCATGGCCCACATGCTGGCTGGGGAAGCCATGGATCATCTGCTTCCCGGCCAAGCTGCCACCTGGCTGAAGCTGCTGCTTTAGCAACGCGCTCAGGCTGAATGGAGCAAGGATCTAGAATGTTGCGGTAGATGGCCTGCACTGCACCGGTTCCGCTACAATCCGGCCATGTCCGTTCAATACGATTAGCTGGCCCGAACATGTCACCGGCGCCAATACTCCTGCCTGCTGGGTCGGCTCGAGGCGAGCCGTACCAATGACTACCGGTCTCCGCGGACGCTTGCTGCTGGCTGCCTTTATGCCGGTCACCCTGATGCTGACGCTGCTGCTTGCCTACCTCATGCCGTTGTGGACAGAGCAGGTCAGGCAGCATATCGATACGAAAGCAACCGCCCTGACCGCGCCGCTGCGCCACGCCGTGCTCACCCCGCTTAACGATAACGACCTGACGACGCTGGAAGACTTGGCGCACGCGCAACTGGAGGATCCGGTAATCGCCGCCATCAGCTTCAGCACCCCGCAAGCCGGAACCCTGTTGAAGGTGGCGCGAGATGGGGCGGATCTCGGCACGCAACATGCGCGGATTTTCAGACTGTTCACCGGCGCCGACTTCCCGTTCTCTTTCCGTATCGCAATTCCGCCGTCTACAGACACGGCCGCCGCACAACCACTCGGCTGGGCCACGGTAACCCTGTCAGCGAACGTGCTCACCGAGACATGGTTTGCCAACGTGCGCACGACGCTGATCGCGCTTGGTGTCACTTTGGTGGCCGCGACTGCGCTCGCTCTGCTACTGGCCGCCGGCGCACGGCAGGGCCTCCGACGGCTGCGGCTACTGATCGCCGAGTATGAGGGTGGCCGCCTGGATGCCCGCCTTGGAGTGTCGATACCGCACGATCTGCAGGAGCTGGCAACAGCGCTGGCCGCGATGGGCCGGGCAATCCAGCGTGGCCGCCAGGACCTGCAGCATAAGGTTGAGCAGATCACTTCCGAGCTGCGGCAGACGCTAGAGGCGGTCGAAATCCAGAACGTCGAGCTTGACTTGGCCCGCAAGCGAGCCCTGGAAGCAAGCAAGGTCAAGTCCGAATTTCTCGCCAACATGAGCCATGAGATCCGCACCCCGATCAATGGCATCCTCGGCTTCGCCGATCTACTGTCGCACACCCAGCTCGACGACGAGCAGCGCGATTACGTCAACACGGTCAAGGAATCGAGCGCGAGTCTACTGGCCATCGTCAACGACATCCTCGATTTCACCAAGATCGAAGCCGGCAAACTTGCCATCGATAACGTTGCCTTCGACTTGCGCGACTGCGTCGAAGAAGTGCTGTCCCTGCTTGCCCCTGCAGCCTATGGCAAGAGCCTGGAGTTGGTGCACCTCATCTACACCGACGTACCGCTCCAACTGCATGGCGATCCTATCCGCATTCGCCAGATCATCACCAACCTGGTGCACAACGCGATCAAGTTCACGCCAGCAGGGCGGGTAGTGATCCGAGTAATGCTGGAAGAAGATGGCGACCAGGACACGCTGCTGCGGTTCAACGTTACCGATACCGGCATCGGTCTGTCACAGGTCGACCAAGACAAGCTGTTCAAGGCCTTCGGCCAGGCCGATACCTCGACTACCCGCCGCTTCGGCGGTGCCGGTCTCGGGCTGATCATCTCCCGCAAGCTGGTCGAGCAGATGGGCGGCACTATGGGGGTGGAAAGCGAGCCCGGTAAAGGTTCAACATTCTGGTTCACACTGCGCTGTGGCAAGCAGCGCGAGAGTCAAGGCAGCTTCGAAGCACGCGATGCCGCCCTCGCCGGCCGGAAGATTCTGCTCTATGAAGAAGAGCCGCTATCGCGGCTTGCTATCCGTCACACCCTGCAATCCTGGGGCATGGAGGTAGTCGAAGCCAGCGACCGGGCAGAATTCGCCGCCTGCAGCAAAGATCCCGCCTGGCACGCCGCCATCCTCTGCTTGTCGCGGGCAGACCTCAATGCACGTACCTTTTCTGCAATGATGGCCCGCATCGGAGCGGAATCCGTGCCGATACTGGTCATGGCAAGCACGGTCGACCGTAATGAACTACGCATCGTGCACCAGCAAGGCGCGCGGGCGGTCTTGCCAAAGGCAGTGCGACGGCAGACGCTCTACCGCGAACTCTGTCGCTTCGTGAAAGGGATCGACCACAGCAGCACCCCTACCCCGCCCCGGCGGCCGCAGCCGCGGCCCGAGATTTCGGCCAACGCACCCACGGTACTGGTGGTCGACGACAACCGCATCAATCGCAAGCTGGTGTCGACGATACTCAACAACCATCACGTCCACGTGCTTGAAGCCGAAGACGGCCAACATGCCGTAGAGATCGCCGCGCAGATCGAGCTGGATCTGATTTTCATGGACATACAGATGCCGACCATGAGCGGTGAAACCGCTGCTCGCAAGATCCTCGCCCAGGAAGGCAAGCGGAAAACTCCGCTAATCGTCGCACTGACGGCAAACGCTATGCCTGGAGAACGCGAGCGACTGCTAGCGATAGGCATGGATGACTGCCTAATCAAGCCGATCACGGAAAGTCAGGTTGCCCGCATCCTGCAGAACGTAAGTATGCGGAGCGCTCAAGAACCAGTTGCGGCACCGGCCGCAGCGGCACCGACCTCGACCTCGCCTCCCATCCAGCAGGAGCTCCGCGGCATGTTGCTGGCCGAGTTACCTACGCACCGCGAGGCTATCCAGTCTGCGCTGCGCGGCAACCGCCTGGAGGAGCTGCGCGAACGCGTTCATATCTTGCACGGTGCGGCCGCCGTCTGCCGCCTGCCAGCGCTCCGCGTCGCCTGCGGAGCCCTTGAGGAAGCCCTGCAGCGGGAGGGCGCGACACCTGACCATCATCTGGTGCGCGTCCTGCTGAATGAGATCGACACCTTGGCAAAACAAGGCCAAGGTGTCGACAGCACGATTTCCTGAAAAACAAGCTGTTGTCAGGAAGCCCGCAGCAGTATCACAAATGCGACCGCGTAATTGCGCTCATCGCTGATACTCAGCTCGCTGCGCACCACCCCCAGTTCCACTGCCCGAGCCGCGGCGGCGGCCGCGAATTCAAGCTGCGGTTTGCCAAGCGCATCGTGGCCAACCTGAATGTCGGCAAAACGAACGCCATTACGGAAACCGGTCCCTAAAGCTTTCGCTGCCGCTTCCTTGGCGGCAAAACGCTTGGCCAGAAAACGCACCGAACAGCCGCCACGGCGCCACTCTTCCAATTCGGCGGCGCCAAGAATGCGCTCACCAAACTTCTCACCATGCCGCTCCAGCGCCGCAACCAGGCGGACGATCTCGACCAAGTCGGTGCCAATGCCGGCAATAGTCACCGCCGCGCCTCGACCATGAGCCGTTTCATTTCCCGCACTGCTTCGGTCAGGCCGGAGAAAACCGCTCGGGCGATGATGGCGTGACCGATATTCAGTTCCACCACCTCAGGGATAGCCGCCACCGGTTGCACATTATGGTAGTGCAGGCCATGGCCGGCGTTGACCGTCAACCCCAGAGCCTGGGCATGACTGGCGGCCTTCCGCAGCCGCTCCAGCTCGGCAGCCCTGGCAGCGAGTGTCGTTGCCTGGGCATAGCCACCGGTATGCAGTTCCACCACCCGGGCGCCAGTAGCATGAGCAGCATCCAGCTGATGCAACTCCGGGTCCACGAACAGCGACACCCGGATGCCGGCGCTGCTGAGCTCGGCGACCGCATCCCGTACCCGGGCAGCCTGGCCGACCACATCCAGCCCTCCTTCCGTGGTCAGCTCGTCACGCCTCTCCGGCACCAGGCAGCAGTCCTCGGGCAGATAACGTTTTGCAATCCCGAGCATTTCCTCGGTGATCGCCATTTCGAGGTTCATGCGAGTTTGCAACAGGTGGCGTAGCAGCTCGACGTCGTTGTCCTGGATGTGGCGGCGATCTTCCCGCAGATGCAGAGTGATCAGGTCGGCGCCTGCCAGTTCCGCCTGCAGCGCCGCCTGGATCGGATCCGGATAGCGGGTGCCGCGCGCCTGACGCAGGGTCGCCACGTGGTCGATGTTGAGACCGAGTGCGATCGTATTGGTTGAGGCTTGCATGGACCCCCCTTATGGTCGTCGTATGAATTGTCGGTAGAGCTCGCGGCTCTTCAACGGCCGGTCGCCAAGATGCGGAGCCAGAGCGGTGCGCAGCAGGTCGCGTAGTTCGCGCGGATACTCGATCACCTGTGGCGACTCCTCGGCCAGGGCGAGCAGTGCAGCGCCGGGTACGGTGTGCTCGCTCGCTCCGGCAGCCAGCTGTGGCCCCATTTCCGCCAGATATTGGTAATGCGCCTGCGGGTCGATCGGCTCGCCTTCGACATCGTGCTCCAGCGTCAGGCCGTAGCCCAGTTCGCCGAGTAGCTGTTTCTCGAATACCCGCAGAACGTAGATTTCGTCTGTCCCGCCCGCCAACAGCTGCAGGGCGCGGCGGTAGTCGTCGTAAAGATCGGGATGTGGATCGTCCCGTCGCAGCAGGCGCACCAGAATCTCGTTCAGGTAAAAGCCGCTAACCATGGCTGTGCCGGCCAGGGCCGGCGGCGTCTGCGCAGCCTCTACCTCCCGCAGCGAGCCGAGCTCGCCCTTCGCCACCCATGAGAACAGCAGCTCGGTAAAAGGCTGCAGCACGCCAGCGCGGCGGGACCGGCCGCTGCGCACGCCCTTGGCGACCAAGCCTAAGCGGCCGTAATCACGGCTGAACACTTCCAGTATTGCATCCGCATCACCGTATGCCCGCTGATGCAGAAGATAACCGGGCTCCAACTGGTGGCGACGCTGCTCCATGCACTCGACCCCCGCACCCCTCCTGCCAAACCTCTAACAGCGTGGGCGGGGACCGTTAGAGGCGTCTACTCTTCGTAGCCCAGCGAGCGCAGGGCTTGGCGGTCGTCAGACCAGCCTTCCCTGACTTTGGCCCAAAGCTGCAGATAGACCTGCCGACCGAACAAACGCTCCATCTCGTGGCGAGCGTCTTGCCCGATGCGCTTTAGCAACTGACCGTTCTTGCCTATCACTATGGCTTTCTGGCCTGGCCGCTCGACCCAGATGATGGCTGCAACCCTGACCAGCTTTTGGTCCGATTCCAGAGCTTCGATCTCCACCGTGGTGGCGTACGGCAACTCCTGTCCCAGCGCCCGCATCAGTTGCTCGCGGATCAGTTCAGCGGCACGGAATCGATCGCTGCGGTCGGTGATCTGGTCGTCCGGGAACAACTGCGGCGATTCCGGCAGCAGTTTCAGCAACGCCGCTTCCAGCGCAGCGACATTAGTGCCACGGCGGGCTGAGAGCGGCACAATCTCGGCGAAATCAGCCTTGCTGCTCAGCTCTGCCAAGTGTGGCAGCAGCTTGCTCTTATCGGTAATGCGGTCGACCTTGTTCACTACCAGCAGTAGCGGCGCTCCTGCCTCGCGGGCCTTGGCCAGCGCCAGTTCGTCGTCGCTCGTCCACTGCAAGCCGTCGACCACGAAAACGACCGCATCGACGTCCGCCAGCGCGCTACTGGCGGTGCGATTCAGATAGCGATTCATCTCCCGCGGCGTACGCGCATGCATACCAGGAGTGTCGACATAGATAATCTGCGCATCCGGCAAATGACGCACACCAAGAATCCGGTGCCGGGTCGTCTGCGGCTTGCGCGAGACGATTGCCACCTTTTCTCCGACTAAGCGATTGAGCAGCGTCGATTTACCAACGTTGGGCCGCCCTACCAGAGCGACAAAGCCCGCTCGAAATTCTGCTTCGCTACTCATGTCCGTTTACTCCGCCTGGATTGCAGAAGCGCCAGCATAGCCTCTGCGGCCAGCTGCTCCGCTTGTCGGCGGCTGCTAGCTTCGCCTTCAGCCTTTAACTCAGCGCCCGCGACTGCACATTCCACGCGGAAAAGCTGATCGTGCGCCTTTCCGCTGACCTCCAGCACTTCATACACTGGCAAAGGCCGTCGCTGCCCCTGCAGGTACTCCTGTAGACGGGTCTTCGCGTCCTTGAGTTCAGCTGCCGACGGCAGCTGCTCCAGTCGTTCTCGGTAGAGCGCTCGAATCAAAGCACGGCAGGCATCAAAGCCATTATCGAGATAAACCGCTCCCAGCAGGGCCTCCAGGCTATCCGCCAATATGGACTCACGCCGATGGCCGCCGCTTTTGATCTCGCCACTGCCAAGCCGTAGGTAATCCCCAAGCCGCAGGTCTCGAGCGAGCTCGGCAAGGCTGGTACGGTTAACCAAGCTTGCCCGCAATCGGCTCAGGGTACCTTCGGTTTCATGTGGACAGCGATGAAACAACTCATCGGCAACCACGAAGTTGAGCGCACTGTCGCCCAGGAATTCCAGGCGCTCGTTGTTACGGCCCTGCACACTCCGGTGAGTCAGCGCCTCAACCAACAAATCGTCGTTGCGGAACCGGTAGTCAAGACACTGTTGCAGCTTTTCGAGATCCTGGCTCAATTTCGGATCGTTACCTTGCTGGTAAAATGGGCGATGCCATCGATATTGGCGATCAACCGGAAGCGCGCCTCATAATCGACCACGACTTCGGTGCCACCGCTGACGGATTGTATGCTGATATGGTCGCGGGTAACCGACTTCACGTCGTTGATGTCGAGCCGCTTCTGCAGCGCCCGCAAAATAGCGCCCCGGTCCCCGCTGGCAAGGTCCCGATCATTTTGCAAGCCCTGCAGCACTGACCTTACGGTGTAGGCATCCAGGTACACGGGCACGACACGTATGGTAACCAACGCCACCATGCCAATAAACGCCAGAATAATCAGCCAGCCAATCATGCTGGCTCCTCGCTGGTAACGCATAATCCTTCCCCCTAACGGATACGGTTGCCAATACGCTTCCAATTGATTCCAAATTCGTCGGGATTCCAGCTCATCCAAACCAGGAAAGCGCGCCCGACCAGATTCTGAGCCGGAACAGGCCCCCAGAAGCGACTGTCGCTGCTGCGGTCGCGATTATCTCCCATGACGAAGTAACTGTCTGCCGGAACCACGTAACTAAAATCCCGATCCGGGCTATCGGTATGCAGCACAATTGGGTGCACCGCGTCTCCAAGCCACTCGCGCCGCAGCAGTGCATCGGCCTCCTGCTCCGGGCCTATGTAGCGGCCAAGGTCGAGCTGCCGAACCGGGTCGCCGTTTACGTAGAGCTGCTTGTTCCGATAGACGATCTTGTCGCCAGGCAGGCCGATCACCCGCTTGATGTAATCCTGCGCCGGGTTCAGCGGGTAGCGGAAAACAATGACATCACCCCGCTCCGGCCGACCGAGATTGACAATTTCCTTGTGCAGCACCGGCAACCGCACGCCGTAGCTGAACTTGTTGACGAGGATGAAATCGCCGTTAAACAGAGTCGGGATCATCGAACCGGACGGGATCCGGAACGGCTCAAAGAGAAAGGAGCGGATGACCAGAACCGCCAAAATCACCGGAAACAGGGAGCGTGCCAGATCGGTCCACCACGCCAGTCCGGTCGGAGCGGCTTCTTCCGCCGTTTGCCGCTCAACGCCACGACTACGCCACTTGTCCCACCCCCAAACCACGCCGGTGATCGCGGTCAGAATCACCAGCAAAAGCTCAAAATCCACACCCATCCGTGTTGTTCCCGTATTGATCTACTTGTTGTCGACCTGCAAGACTGCGAGGAAAGCCTCCTGCGGGATCTCGACCCGGCCGACCTGCTTCATACGCTTCTTGCCAGCCTTCTGCCGCTCGAGCAGCTTTTTCTTTCGGGTAATATCGCCGCCGTAACACTTCGCCGTGACGTTTTTGCGCATCGCCTTGACGGTAGAGCGGGCGATGACTTGTCCGCCGATAGCAGCCTGGATCGCCACCTCGAACATCTGCCGGGGAATCAGCTCCTGCAGCCGTTCGACCAGGTCCCGGCCACGCGACTGGGCATGTTCGCGGTGGACGATGATGGATAGCGCATCGACCCGCTCGCCATTGATCAGCACGTCGAGCTTGACCAGCTTGGCTGCCTGAAAGCGCTTGAATTCGTAGTCGAACGATGCGTAACCGCGACTGACCGACTTCAGCCGGTCGAAGAAGTCCAGGACAACCTCGCTCATCGGCAGCTCCCACGACAGCGACACTTGGCTGCCGACGTAGAGCATGTCCTTCTGCATGCCGCGCTTCTCTACACACAGAGTGATGACGTTGCCGACATACTCCTGCGGCACCAGGATATTCGCCTGGATAATCGGCTCGCGGATCTCGTCGATCTCGTTTACCGGCGGCAGGTTGGCCGGATTCGACACGTACAGCAGCTCGCCCTGGGAGTTGAGCACCTCGTAGATCACGGTCGGCGCGGTCGTGATCAGGTCGATATCGTACTCGCGCTCCAGCCGCTCCTGGACGATCTCCATGTGCAGCATGCCGAGAAAGCCGCAGCGGAAACCAAAGCCGAGCGCCTGCGAGGTTTCCGGCTCGAAGTGCAGCGCGGCGTCGTTGAGCCGCAGCTTCTGCAGCGCCTCTCGCAGATCCTCGTAGTCATCGGCGCTGACCGGGAAGAACCCGGCAAATACCCGCGGCTGGGCCTGCTTGAAGCCTGGCACCGGCTCGCCTGCCATGCGGTGCGTATGGGTCAGAGTGTCGCCCACCGGAGCGCCGTCGATATCCTTGATGCCGGCGATAACGAAGCCTACCTGTCCGGCGGACAGCTGCTCCGCCTGGGTCTGCTTGGGCGTAAAAATGCCAACCTGGTCGACCTGATGATCGCGGCCGGTGGACATCACCCGGATCCGGTCGCCCTTCTTCAGGGCGCCGTCATATACCCGTACCAGCGACACTACGCCCAGGTAGTTGTCGAACCAGGAGTCGACGATCAGCGCCTTCAGCGGCCCGTCAGGGTTGCCAACCGGCGCGGGAATATCCGACACCAGCAACTCCAGCAGCTCCGGGATACCTTCACCGGTCTTGGCGGAGATCCGCAAGGCGTTGTCGGCGTCCAGGCCGATGATTTCTTTGATCTGCTCAATCACGCGCTCTGGATCGGCAGCGGGCAGATCGATTTTGTTGAGCACCGGCAAAACTTCCAGGCCCTGGTCGACCGCCGTGTAGCAGTTGGCGACGCTTTGCGCCTCCACACCCTGCGAGGCATCGACCACCAGCAGCGCCCCTTCGCAGGCTGCGAGCGAGCGTGAAACCTCGTAGGAAAAGTCCACGTGTCCGGGAGTGTCGATCAGATTCAGCAGATAAGTGTGGCCATCGCGCGCCTTGTAGTTCAGCGAAACGCTCTGCGCCTTGATAGTGATGCCACGCTCGCGCTCCAGATCCATGGAGTCCAGTACCTGCGCGGCCATCTCACGGTCGCTCAGACCGCCGCAGAATTGAATCAACCGATCCGCCAACGTGGATTTGCCGTGATCGATGTGAGCGATGATGGAAAAATTGCGGATTCGGTCCATGCGGTCCATAAAACTTAAGGTGCGCGGCCGTCAGATAAGCATGACGCGCCTCCCCCGGCGGGGAAGGCGCGCCCATTCTAGCAGGCTGCCGCGAAAGTCGCGCGTCGGCGTCGTTCGCTCCCGCCTCTGACGGGAGGAAAGCTACTGTTTCTTCGGCAGACGCAGCGCGAGGAAGCGCGGGCTGCCTTCGCGAACGATCAGCAGCGGCACCGACTTACCAGCGGGCAGAGCGGCAACCGCCTGACGCAAGTCGGCCGGAGTCCGTACCGCCTTGCCATCAATCGCCCGGATAACGTCGCCGCGAACCAAGCCGGCATCACGTCCCGGCCCTGGCCCGACATCAGTGACCAACACGCCCTCGCCTTCCACCCCCAGGGCCTGCCTGCGCTCCTCAGTCAGGGCGTCGACGGTGATGCCAAGCAGGCGATTGCTGGCATCTGGAGCTCTCGGGGTCTCTCTAGAGCCGGTAGCGCGGCCGCCAATGTCTTCCGGCAACTCGGCAAGTTTTACCTGCAACACCTTGGGCTTGCCATCGCGGATCACCTTGACCTGGACAGTTTCGCCTATTCGGCTGCGGCCGACCAGCGGCGGTAGCGAGGCGGATGTGTCGATGTCCTGGCCGTCATAGCTGACCACGACATCACCAACCCGAATGCCGGCCTTCTCAGCTGGGCTGCCGGGCAACACCTGCGCTACCAGTGCACCGCTGGGCCGGCTCATGCCGAAGGATTCGGCGAGATCGCGGGTCACGTCCTGGATCAGCACACCCAACCAACCGCGCGTTACCCGGCCACTGACTTTGAGCTGCTCCACCACATCCAAGGCAAGCTCGATGGGGATGGCGAACGACAACCCCATGAACCCGCCGGTGCGGCTGTAAATCTGCGAATTGATCCCGACCACTTCACCATCGAGGTTGAACAGCGGTCCGCCCGAGTTGCCCGGATTGATAGCGACATCGGTCTGGATGAACGGTACGTAGTTTTCCCGCGGCAGGCTGCGGCCCTTGGCGCTGACGACTCCGACAGTAGCGGAATGCTCGAAGCCGAACGGCGAACCGATCGCCAGCACCCACTCGCCCACCTCCAGGTCAGCCGACTTACCGAAGCGGACAACCGGCAATTCCTTCGCTTCGATTTTGATCAGGGCGAGGTCGCTGGGCTCATCATGCCCGACCACATTGGCAACGAACTCACGCCGGTCGCTCAGGCGCACGATGATCTCGTCGGCGTTGCGGACCACATGATAGTTGGTGAGGATGTAGCCATCCGGGGAGATGACGAAACCCGAGCCCAATGACTGCGCATCGAAAGCGTCGGGCGGCATCTCCGGAGAGCCACGGAAACGATCGAGGAAATCTCGCAACGGGTGGTCCGGCGGCAACTGCGGCAGCATGTCCAGCCCGGGGACGCCGGCCATTCCTGGCGCAGCCTTTTGAGTCGTGCTGATGTTCACCACGGCGGCGCTGTTCTGCTTTACCAGTCTGGTGAAATCGGGCAGGCTTTCCCGCAGGGCAAGCGCCGGCGTCGCAACAAACGCCATCAGCAGCACTAGCCATAGCCGGTGCCCGACACCCCCCCTAGTCACGCGCATGCTTATCTCCT
>DASULL010000348.1:0-5403 GCA_036278215.1 Gammaproteobacteria bacterium
GAGGAAACTGACCGACGGCTTGCTTCTTATCAGCCAGATGCGCGGGCAGCGCCCCCGAACGCCCTTCAAGTACCGCAAAAAGTCCGCATGACTTGCTCGCCCGGCGCAGCCGGTTGAGCGTAGCGCTCACGGCCGGGCTGCTCCTCGAAGGGAAGAGCGAGCACCTCGTTCAAGGTCTCGAAGGGGCGGAAATCGTCCTCCTCCACGGCGGCCGTAATCGCCTGCTCGACCAAGTGGTTGCGAGGGATGTAGAGAGGATTCACCGTCCGCATCCGGGCGGCGATCTCCTGCAGCGGCTGCGCCTCCATGGCGAGCCGCTGGCGCCAGCGCGGCAGCCAAGCCTCGATAGCCTCGGAAAACCTGAACAGCTCCAGCAAAGCCGCATCCGCCCCTGGTGATTCGGCGCAGGCGCACAGCCGGCGGAAGCTCAGCGTGAAGTCGGCGTGGCGGGCCTGCATCGCCTGGAGCAGCGCGTCCACCAGCTCGAGGTCCCCCTCCGCCTCCCGCGCCAGCCCGAGCTTGGCGCGCATCTGCGCCAACCACTCGGCCTGATAGCGGTCGGCAAAGCGGTTGAGGACCTCGGTGGCGTGTGCGATGGCCTGCTCCTCGTCGGCATCGATCAGCGGCAACAGCGCCTCCGCCAAGCGCGCCATATTCCATACGGCAATTCCCGGCTGGTTGCCGTAGGCATAGCGCCCGCCCTGGTCGATGGAGCTGAACACCGTGCCCGGATCGTAGGCGTCCATGAAGGCGCAGGGGCCGTAGTCGATGGTTTCGCCGGAAATCGAGGTGTTGTCGGTGTTCATCACCCCGTGGATAAAGCCCACGCCCATCCACCGCGCCACCAGCGCCGCCTGACGCTCCTGCACCGCCTCGAACAGCGCCAGATAACGTTGCTCGTCCGGCAGCTCGGCCAGCTGCGGGTAATGCCGCTCGATCGCGTGATCGGCCAGGATGCGCAGCCCTTCGACGTCGCCGCGAGCGGCGAAGTACTGAAAGGTGCCAACGCGGATATGGCTCGCCGCGACCCGCGTCAGCACGCCGCCAGGCAGCACCGTTTCGCGATAGACCGGCTCGCCGGTGGTCACCGCCGCCAGCGAGCGGGTGGTCGGGATGCCCATGGCGTGCATCGCCTCGCTGACCAGATATTCCCGCAACACCGGCCCCAGCGGCGCCCGTCCGTCGCCGCCGCGGGAAAACAGCGTGCGACCGGCGCCCTTCAGCTGGATGTCGCGCAACCGGCCGTGGCGATCGACCACCTCGCCGAGCAAAACGGCACGGCCATCCCCCAGCCGCGGCACGAAACCGCCGAACTGATGCCCGGCATAAGCCTGCGCCACCGGCTCCGCCCCCGGCAGCAGCGTGTTGCCGGCAAAGTACTGAGCAAGCTCATCCCGGCTCGGCAAAGCCGCCAAGTCGAAGCCCAACTCCTCCGCCAGCGGCCGGTTGAAGGCGATCAAGCGCGGCAAGCGCACCGGCTCGGGGTTGAAGCGCTGGTAGAAGCGCTCCGGCAGACGACTGTAGTGAAGGCTGAACTCTGGGAACATGCGGACTCCGGTGCGGCGGGCTGTAAAGCATACGGTGGCCGAAGCAACCATAGCTCTAAAGACCCCAGGGTTAGCGAAGAAATTCACTTTGTGCAGCGCCGGTCGCTGCGGCTCCGTCGCCGTTTACGGGCGATCGGGAAAAGCCCACCCCCACGACATCTCGGCGAAGCTTTTCTCCAGACACGGCCGGCTCCAGTAAATAGCTATGGATACCCTCACCGGCTCCACAATCTGCAGCCTCCAACCCGAGTCCGCTGACTGGGACTGGGTCGGGCTGCTCACGGATGCGGGCATCGTGCAGCTGCTGATCCGCCGGCAGGATGCCGAGGTCCATGGCGGGCTGCCGCCGACGGCGCGGCTCGAGGTGCAGGGCGACTGGCTGCGGGTGGGTAAAGGCGATCGGCCCTGGTTCTTCATCGTCAACCGGCTGGAGGTGGTGGAGGCGCCAATCTGCGGGACGCAGCCGGCTTCTTAAGAAGCCCCGGCAGGAGCACCCTCGCCTGCTCTGGAGAGAACGCATGAAGTTCATTTTCGAGGTTCGCGTCAAGGAAGGCCACACCGCCGAGGAGTACGCCGACGCCTGGGTGCGCGCCAGCCGGCTGATTCAGCAGGCGCCGGGCGCCAAGGGCACCGTGCTTCATCGCAAGATCGGCGACGACCGCACCCTGATCGCCATCGCCAGCTGGGAGACCAAAGCGCAACGGGACGCCATGGAGGCCCAGCACGATCCCGCCATCGCCGACATCATCCGCAGCGCGGCGCCCTGCTGCGAGATCCGGGTGATCGGCGAGTTCCACGAGCCGGAGTGGGTGGTGCGGCCGCCCGGGCAGGAAGGCTGACGGCGAGCGCCTTCCCGTTCGTGTCGCCACCTTACCGCAAGCCGGTTCAGGAGCGGACCGCCGCCTCCAGGTTGTGATCCATGCAGATCGCCGGCTGCGCGCTGGCCGGGCGGCCGACCACGCGCGCCGGCACGCCCACTACCGTCGAGCGCGGCGGCACGTCCTGCAGCACCACGCTGCCGGCGCCCACCTTCGAGCAATCGCCGATGCGGATGTTGCCGAGCACCGTAGCGCCAGCGGAGAGCAGCACGCAGTGGCCAATCTTCGGGTGCCGGTCGCCGGTTTCCTTGCCGGTGCCGCCGAGAGTCACCCCCTGGAGCATCGACACATTGTCGCCGACCACCGCCGTCTCGCCGATGACGACGCCGGTGGCATGGTCGATAAACACCCCGCTGCCGAGAATCGCCGCCGGATGAATATCGACCGAGAACACCTCGGAAATCCGGCTCTGCAGATAGAGTGCAAGCGCGCGGCGGCGCTCGTTCCAGAACCAGTGCGCCACCCGGTAGGCCTGCAAGGCGTGAAAACCCTTGTGGTTGAGAAACGGATTGGCAGTGCCATTGGCAGCCGGGTCGCGATCGACGGCGGCCGCCAGATCCAGGCGGATCGCCCGCCGGATCTCCGGCGCGGCGTCAAACGCCTGAGTGATCGCCTGCCGCAGGCTCATGGCCGGCAGATCCGGCGAGGCGAGCTTGCCGGCGAGCAGATAGGACAGCGAGTCTTCCAGCGTGCGGTGGTTGAGCACCGTCGCATGCAGATAGCTGGCAAGCAGGGGCTCCTCGTCGGCCAGAGCCTTTACCTCTGCGTGCAGGATGTGCCACGTGCGGTCCTCGATCGTTAACGACACCTGCGCCTCCTTGGGTATCCGGGCATTCATGCTGGACGGCCGCCAGGGCGGCTCGCTGCAAGCGTAACCTAGACCGTTAACGCCGCCAATTGCGCTCTCGGCAGAACCAAAGATCACACCTGACGTACCTCTAAAGCTGGAGTGCCATCGCTCCTTTCTACTGCCGCCCTCGTCAGCGGCAGGCCATATACCAGTTCGTGCCGGGCACCGAAGAACAGCGTTGCCGCCGCGACGCACTGCAACCCGAACGGCAGATAGCCGGCATAACCCAGCAGCGGCATCTCGAAGAGATGGAAACGATCCACATAGGGCACGTGATACTCCCAGCGCGCCACGCTGTGCCAGTTCCAGAACTCCCAGAAAAAGCCGCAGACCAGCGCCGCCAACGCCGCCAGCCACAACGGCCGCCAGTCGCCAGCGAACACGGGATCCAGTGCGGTCGGTTCGCCGAACAGGGCCTGCAGGGCAATCACGCCGATCAGCGGCGCCAGCCACACCATGGGGTAAAGCAGCATCGGCAACAGCGGTAGCGCCAGCAGGCACAGCGCAGCGATCAGCAGCAGTCCGGCGGCCGCACCAACGCCCAGGCGCGGCGGGCGCCAGCCATCCTCCAGCCCGGCATACAGCTGAGGAAAGCTGGCCAGGTAATCGCGGGTGCTGAGCACCGCCGGCAGCACGGTGGCAAACGGCAGGCTGCCGGCCAGCAGATAGCTCAGGCCATCGGGCGTGCCGGTTCCCTGGTAGGCCCAGTTCTGGGTGAAGCGGTTGAGAAACTCGAAGAACCACCAGAACAGGCTGCTGGCGGGAAACAGCAAGAGCAGCAGCCACGGCCGGTCGGTAAGCAGGCTGCGGCCGCTGCGCCGGTAACAGAGGCCGTTGACCAACACGATATAGCCAAGCCAGATCGGCGTGAAGGTGTACGCCTGCCAAGCCTCCACCCAGGCGAAGCGGTTCCAGGCGACCAGCCAGCTCGCCAGCAGCCAGAGCAAACCAAGCCAGCCCCACCAGGGCAGGCGACGTCGTGGTTCTCGGCGAATCGCGCCGCGGTCCTGGTGCCGCAACACAACGATCAAAAACGGCGCGACCACCGCTACCACAGCCGCCGCGATAATGCCGAAGCGCAGCCAGGAGAACGGCGCCACCGCTGGCGGAGCCAGCTCCGGCGGAAAGGCGAGATACGGCGCAACCGGCTCACCCGCCAAGTGCACGCCCGCGAGCGGCGGCAGCACCAGCAGAGCGACCAGCAGCAGAATTTTCAGCGCGACGCGTCCGCCGCCTCCGGCATCAGCCAAGGAGCTCATGCGGTTTCAATGGGTGCGGCGGTGTAGCAGATAAAGCGGCCGATGTAATTACAGCGGCTTTCCCAACAGCCCGGGCGCCTCCCTTTCCAGGTATTGCCAGAACCGGCGGGCAACGGGACCGTGAGGGCGGTCGCGTCGGCGGGCCGCCACCAGGTCTTCGGTAACGCCCGGGAAGTGGCGGCCAGCGATCGAGAGCAGACGGCCGTCCTGCAACTCCTGCTCGATCATGAAGCGCGGTAGGTGCCCCCACGCCAAGCCCTGAAGGACGACCTCCTTCTTCATCTGGTGATCGGCAACGGTGCATTGATGGGCGCCGTCGACCACGAAGTAACTGCGGTCCGGCGGGCGCCGCGCCGTGTCCCGCAGGATGCACTGAGTGACGTCCCGCATCTGCTCCGGTGAGATCATGGATGTCACCGGAAACGGCAGAAAACCCGGCGCGACGACAGGTACCAGCTCGACTGTGCCGAGGTCCACCCATTCGAGGCGCGGGTCGGTTTTGTCGATGCGGTGGAGGATGAGGTCGGCCTCATCCTCGAAGAGCCGCTCCCACGGGCCGGTGACGGCTTCGAAGTGAAGGTGCAGGCGCGTGCTCGGGCACTGGGCAAAGAAGCGGCTCAACAACTGCAGGACCTGTGGAAGCGGACACAGGTCGCCGATGACGACACTCAACTGGGCTTCCTCCCCCATCGCCAACTGGCTAGCGTGGACGCGCAGCGCCTCGGCTTCCCGCAGTAAAGACTGGGCCCGGCGGTGCAGCGACAACCCAGCATCGGTCGGACGCACCCGGTAGCCGCTGCGATCCAGCAGGCTGATGCCGAGCTGGCGCTCCAGCTTGGCAACAGCGGCAAATACCGCCGAGTGGGAGC
>DASULL010000349.1:0-5948 GCA_036278215.1 Gammaproteobacteria bacterium
ACAAGTTGATCAATAATGTCATCAGAATATAAAAAGGCCCGGTTTAACCGGGCCTTATAATCGTTACCTAAATCATTTTCTCACTGGACCTTGATCCGTCGCCGCTTGGACTGCTCGATCTTCGGCAGGGTCAGCTCCAAGATACCATCCTTGAAGTTCGCCTTGGCCTTGTCACCGTCGACAAAGGCCGGCAGCGGTATCGTACGGACGAAAGAGCCACGCGAAATCTCACGGCGATGGTAGTCGCCGCTCTCCTGTGTCTCCTCATGTGAAGCGGTTGCCTTGATGGTCAAGCTATTCTCGCCAAGCGAGATATCGAGATCTTTTTTATCGACCCCGGGCAGTTCGGCGCGGACCAGCAGCTCGTTCTCGCGATCGACCACATCGACTCGCGGCATACGGCCCTCGAATGCCTGCATCTCGGGGCGCATCCCCCACTGCAGGCGACTGGGACGCATCAGGCTACTGGTGAACAGATCATCGAACATCCGCTCTATATCATCGAACGGGCTGATCCAGCGGGCCGGCATCGTTGCCGGCTGCGCCCTCTCGATATTACCGACGACTTTGCCTTCCTTTGCCATAAGTGCACTCCCTCGTGGTTGTGATTAAACCGCGTAAGGCTGATCCCATGTCAGGGTGATTGCCCTTGATGCCGCATTGCGGTCTGTGGGGGCACTGACCACTGCATGTCAAGGGAAGCTCCAGGCGTCGGGATCATGTCTCCAGTGCCGGCGATTCGGCATGGCTGTGCAAGGCGGAGATTGCCCGCGCGAACAACGGCTCGATCGGAACGAGGTGGACCTTGGCACGTGCCGAAGGGGGGACTTGCGGCATGACGCTATTCGTTATGAACAGCTGATCCAGGCCGGGAGCTCCCAGCAGGTGCTGCGAGCCGGCGGCAAACAGGGCGTGCGTGGCGACAGCGTAGACCGCGGTTGCATTCTGCGCCCTGCAGGCCTCGACCGCTCGCAGCAAGGTCGCTCCGCTGCTGATCAAATCGTCCACGATCACCGCTGCCCGTCCGCTGATTTCGCCGACCATCGCACTGCCCGTTATTATCCCGCTACTGCGGTGCTTCTCGGCGAAGGCCATGGTCGGTTCTTGGCTAGTACGCTCCGCCAGGACCTGGCGAAACAGTTCGGCACGTTTGGCACCGCCGGGGTCTGGCGAAACAACCACCAGCGGCTCGTCGCCAAGCTTTTCCAATAGCGCCTCAGCCAGCTGCACCCGCGCTTCCAGGTGCTCCGTGCGACAGCGGAACGCATTGTCGAAGGCTTGTCGGTTATGTACCTCCAGCGCCATCACGCAGTCGATGCCCATGGCTTCCAGCAGCTGAGCGACATAGCGAGTGGTGACCGGGTCGCGCGGCTTGGTCCGACGGTCCTTGCGGGCGTAGCAGAGATAAGGAATCACCGCGGTAACGCGGACGGCACCGGCATCCTTGATCGTGGCGACGAAGAACAGTAGCTCGCAGAGTTTGTCGTGCACGCTCGACGCCGCTTCATTGTGCAGGGAATGTAGAACATAGACATCCCGCCCGCGCACTCCGATCAGAGGTCGCAGCTTGCTCTCATGATCCTCAAAACGGCGTTCTTCATGAGGCGCAAGCGCTAGCCCGAGTTCAGCCGCCACCTGTGCCCCGAAGGGCTGGCTGGTCCCAAGTGCGAACAGCAGCGGCTCTTCAAGCATTCGACTTTCTCCTGCAAGAGGCTGGGCAGCATGGCCTGATCTATAGCTCGATGCCACCAACACAATGCGCTGCAGAAAACATTTATTACGAGGCCACGGATTCTTTGCTGGTGGCCCTGCTGGCTGCGGTCAGCACGCCCTGAGGAAATTCGACGCTGGGAGCTGCTGCCCGCTGGCGCCAGCCGTCGCTTTGCCGGCGCCGGCCAGAAAGGACTCGGAGTAGTTCGCCGAAGCCGTTGATTTCGGCCTCAAATACGATATCTCTCAAGGACTCAGAGTCGAGTACCCGGTACAGTGCCAGCCGGTTGGTAGCAGCTGTATTCATGCCAGAATCGCAGGTGGTGGCACTGGCTACGCCTAGCGCTTCCAACCATTGCGGATGGTGCGGCTGCCAAGCCCCGCTGGGATAGCAGAAGTGTGCGTACGGCTTGGGTAGGATAGCGTGCAGATCATGCGCATTTTCAACGACTTCCTTGGCCAGATCCTGCCTGTTCTGGCCACACAGCTGGTGTCTGCGCGTATGCAGCTGTATGTCCATGCCGCCCTGGTGCAGCCTGCGAATTTCAGCCGGGGTCAGCAGACTCAGACGGCGGTCGTCGAGAATCTCCTGGTAGCTGACGCCCAGCAGTTCGCCTAGTTCATGGCAGAGCTGCTGGCGAGCTGACTCGTTACAGTGCTTTTCGCCGTATTCGATCAACTTTCGACAGAGCTCTGCTCTGAGGGTCGGGTCCGTCAGGCTGTAGCTACCCCGAAGCCCCCAGCGAGCCGGCTCGATGGCAACAGTCCTTTGTTTCGTCTTCCACAGAAGGTACTGAATTACTAGCCGGTAAACAGGCGTCCCTTTTTCCACGTAATAACTGGTGACATAAAGAGTCGAGGGGAAGCCGTATTTCGACAGCAGCGGCGCAGCCTTGTCGAGGACGCTATAGAAACCATCATCAATAGTAAGGCAGATGGTATTGTCGGGTAGCGTGCCGGCAGCTAAGCGCTCCAGTGCTTCAGCCAGCGGCAGTACTGGATGACCGCCGGCAGCCAGCGCTTGCAGCCGCCGCGTGAAGGTTGCCTGACGCATAAATACGCCCGGCATGAACGCCGCCTCGTCCGCTACCTCAAAGCCGTGGTAGCAAAGAATCAGCAACCGGCCTCGAAACAACCGACGGCTGAGGCGAAACAGTCCAAGATGTTTGGCGGCATAATAGATCAGCATTTTCATCACGTTCTCTCTTTACATATCGTTGTCGTCCGTGATCAGCACATCGCCGTACGTGCTCGAATGAGAGGCGCGATCTCAGCTTAGGCAAGATGTGCCCTTTCTCCTATAAGGGCATGGCCCAAGAGCCTCTCTAGCAGGTCCCAGCCTGATCGACAGCCGCTCCTGCAGGCAGTTAAAGTCGTGCAGCACGCAACGTGCTAGGCTCTGCACCTGCTTCACTACCTGCCACAGCGGAGGTACTCACTTGCATCAGACGCCCAGAAGCCCGGACGCCGAGGCCGGCTGCGGACATGGCGAACAGTCGATTTCCGTTGCCGAAGCGCTAGCCCACATTCGCGCCGAGCTGAGCCCGCTCAGCGGCAGTGAGCGAGTACCACTCGACCAGGCTTTAGATCGCCTGTTAGATCAAGCCGTTCATGCTCCTATCGATGTGCCCGGCCACGATAATTCGGCAATGGATGGTTACGCTGTCCGTTTCCAAGACCTACAGTCTGGACAACGTCTTCGCGTCATCGGCGAAGCCTTTGCCGGCCATGTCTTCGAAGGTAGCGTCGGCCCCGGCGAATGTGTACGCATCATGACCGGGGGTGTGGTTCCGGCAGGCGCGGATACCGTGGTGATGCAAGAGAAAGCGCACCGCGATGGCGTGGAAGTCTGGTTCAACGGCACTCACCAGCCAGCGAGTAATATCCGCCGTCGCGGCGAAGACATTCGCGCCGGTGAGCTGGTGCTGCCGGCTGGCCGCCGTCTCAGCCCGGCCGATTTAGGATTGCTGGCATCCCTGGGGGTGGCGGAAGTCCGTGTGCGCCGGCTGCTACGAGTAGCGATCATGTCTACCGGCGACGAACTGCGCTTGGCTGGTGAGGAGCTCGGCCCTGGCCAGATCTACGACAGCAATAGGCATACCCTACGAGGCATGCTGACGAGGTCTGGCGCCGAGATCTTAGATCTGGGGGTGGTTCCGGATCAGCCTGATCGGCTCAGCCAGGCGCTGGATCAGGCTGCAGAGAAAGCTGATGTCGTCATCACCTCCGGCGGTGTCTCTGTCGGCGAGGCCGATTATGTAACGGCTTTACTTGCCGAGCGGGGCCACGTGGGATTCTGGAAAATCAACATACGCCCCGGCCGGCCCTTGGCCTTCGGCCGTTTTGGTAAGGCCGTCTTCTTTGGCTTGCCGGGCAACCCGGTGTCGGTCATGGTCACGTTCTGCCAGATCGTGCAGCCGGCTCTGGAGCATCTGCAGGGACTGGTCGGTGCGCAACGGCTTCGGCTGCGTGCCATGTTGACCGAGCCGATACGCAAGAGCGATCCCCGGCGCGAGTTTCAGCGCGGCGTGATGAGCACGACAGATGACGGTAGTATCCAGGTCCGTACTACCGGCAATCAGAGCTCGGGTGTATTGCGCTCGATGAGCGAGGCGAACTGTTTCATTGTGCTGCCGGAAGGGCCGGCCGATATGAAACCAGGCGATTGGGTTACGGTCGAGCCGTTGATCGGCTTTGGTTGAGGGGGAGCGGAGATGAGTATGCAGCTACCAGCAATGCCGCCGGCTGCAAGTACCGGCCCGCTGCAGGACAGGTTCGGACGCAGTAAACAGAAGCTGCGTATTTCCATTACCGATCGCTGCAATATGCGCTGCCACTACTGCATGCCCGAGGATCCGGAATGGCTGCCGCGGGACCAGATCCTGAGCTTCGAGGAACTGCAGCGTCTGGCTGCGCTGTTCGTACGCGAGCTGGGAATTCGCAACATTCGCGTTACCGGTGGCGAACCTTTGCTGCGCAAGGGTGTAACCGATTTCATCGCCGGGCTGAACGATCTGCGCGCCGACGGTCTGGAGCGGATCTCGCTGACCAGCAACGCCATCCTGCTGTCACGCTACGCTCCCGCTCTGAAGGCGGCGGGTCTGGACGATATCAACATCAGCGTGGACGCGATGGACCCGGAGCTGTTCCAGCGCATGACCAAGGGTGATCTTGCTGCTGTACTGGCCGGCATTCTTGCCGCTCGAGACGCAGGCATCCCGGTCAAGCTCAATGCGGTCGTCATTCGCGACGAGAACGAGCAAGAGATCCTGCCGTTGACTGCCTGGGCGCGCAGCCATGGCTTGCCGCTGCGCTTCATCGAGTTCATGCCGCTGGATGGGAAAGGCGGCTGGCGACCGGAACGGGTCGTGCCAGAAGCCGAGATCATCGCCCGCCTGCAGGAACACTATACGGTCGAGCCTCTGCCCCGCACCCGTGAACCGGCAACCTACTATCGTCTGGATGACGATTACCAAATCGGCGTAATATCGACCGTCTCAAACCCCTTTTGTGCAAGCTGCGATCGGGTTCGCCTGACCGCGACCGGCGAGATTTTTGCCTGCTTGTTCTCCCCTCTCAGTACGGGCTTGAAGGAGTCGTTGCGCGCCGGTGCAAGCGATGCCGACCTGACCGAGCTGATTCGCGGCGCCGTGTGGCGGAAGGGGAAAGGATTCATCGAGTCGGCTGGCTATGTACAGCGAGCCACTACCATGCATGCCCTGGGCGGCTAACAGGCTCTAAAGGAAACTAGCATGATCGAAGTACAGTTCTACGGTGTGCTGCAGGAGGTCGCGGGCCAGCGAAGCATGGCTCTCCCCCTGGGCTCGGCCGCGCCGGTCGCAGAGGTGCTCGAGCAGCTGCAGGGACAGCTGCCCGGACTTGCCCAGCATTTGCCCCGCCTCGCCTGCGCCGTCGATGACCGCATCGTTCCACGCAACCACATCATTCACCCTGGCGACACGCTGGCCCTGCTGCCACCGGTCAGCGGCGGCTGACGGAGATAACACCATGACCAATTCGCGTCATTTACAGTCAGATCCTATCGACATCATGAGTCTGCTGGAAGAAACGGCCGAGCCCGCCAGCGGCGCGCTGGTCGTCTTTTCCGGTACCGTCCGTAATTATCATGACGGCAAGGGCGTCGTGCGGCTGGAGTACACCGCCCACCGCGCCCTGGTCGATCAGGTGCTGGGCGATCTGGAGCAGGAAGTCATCGAGAAGTTCGGTGTCCATCAGTG
>DASULL010000350.1:0-2118 GCA_036278215.1 Gammaproteobacteria bacterium
TCACCCAGGACGACAAGCTTGATTACCTCCGACGCCAGGTTCTTACCTCCCGCAATGTGCGAGGCGGCTGGTTTACCGACGCCTTGCTCGGCGGTCTGAACTATCAGATTGAGCACCACCTCTTTCCTAGCATGCCGCGACCGAATCTGCGCCGGTCGCAGGCACTGATCCGGCAGTTTTGCGCCGAGCACGGGGTGAGCTACTGCGAAACCACGCTAGTGCACTCATGGGCCCAGGCGTTGAGGCACCTGAACGCGGTCGGCGCGTTCCCCTCACGGCGCGACATCGCATAGAGCTAGTTATGGACGCGGCCCCGGCCACGTGGAAGCTCCGCAACGAATGTACCGCGAAAAAATATGCCGTTGCGCCACCTGAACTCGTCGAGTTGCAGAGAATGGCCAAGGAGGCATGATGAGACGTCAGCTTCCCGGCCATGAGCGATGGCCTCGGCCCCTCAGGGCTTGCCAGGCGCCGCGGGCAGCGTCGGCGCTTCGAGCGATCTGGCCAACACAAGTCCGGTTGGGAAGGAAAAGACCATGGGGGATGTTCCGGCCAGCAGCCAAGCTAGAAGTCCTGCTGAGGGATCCGCTCCAGAGTTGGTGCAGCGCGCCGCCGAGCAGATCTCGCGCCTGGTACGCGACGAGTTAACCGTTGCCCGTACGGACCTGAAGGAGAAGGGCAAGCACGCCGGGGTCGGCGCCGGCCTCTTCGGCGGCGGTGGTGCGCTGGCGTTTTACGGCGGTATCGCACTGATCGCTGCGCTCGTGCTGGCGCTAGGGCAAGTTATGCCTGTGTGGGTATCGGCGCTCATCGTCGGGGTCATCTTACTTATCGTCGCGGGGCTGCTTGCGCGCTCCGGTAAGAAGCAGGTGCGCCAGGCGATGCCGCCGGTTCCGAAGGCATCTGCGGACAGCTTGCGTGCAGACGCTGAAACGGTACGAGGCGCGGCGAAGAATCGGGGACAGGGATGACAACCGACAAATCCGTAGGCGCGGATCAGCGGCGTGAGGAAATCCAAAAAACGCGGGCCGAGCTTGGTGAAACCGTCGGAGCCCTGGCAGGAATGGCCAACGTGAAAGCTGTTCGGAAGAAGGCGGCGGGCCAGGTCCGGATGCGCATACGAAAGCAGTCAGCCCAGGCGCCGAAAAAGATTGCGCAGAAAGCCGTGCAGGCCATCAAGATGGTGCGCCAAAAGGCGGTCAAGGCGTCGAAGAAGGCCGTGCAGGCCGCAAAACCCGTCGGCGGGAAGGCGGTGCAGCGCACGAAAACGGTGGGCCAGAAAACCGTTCAGAGGACCAAGGGAGTAGGCCAGAAATTCCTGCCCAGATTTAAGGCGGTGCAGACGTCAGCTTCCCAGGTCAGTACGAGGATTCGCCAGAAACCGGCAGCGGCAGCAGCGGTTGCTGCCGTAGTCGCGCTGGTAGTGCTCCGACGAAGGCGCACGCGAACAACACGGCCGCGCCAGCGCACCGTCATGCAGCCATGAACGGGAAATCGGGGGTCGAACCTTGAAGTCTGTATCGAATCCCGAATTTTCGGTATGACTCGGCGGCTCGGCCATCGGATGCAGGCTCAGGTCACGGTCAACGACATGCTCGATCCATGGTGGTGAGGCTGGTGGTTGGCGGCCACAGCAGTGGCCAAGCGGTACAGCAGGACGACAACGACGTTGTCGGGACTGGTGAGGGCACGCATCGCGGGTCGCCCCTTTCGCTATAGGCGGGTCCGGGTGGTCACCGCCCGGCCATCGAGGCGCCCTACGCCTGGGAGCCGATCGACCTCGATGTTGGAGTGTGCCGGGCGGTGACCGCACTGATCGACGCTCGACTTTGGGTAAAGGTCAAGTCGTGCCCGGCGCAAGTGGCGATACCGAGGGCCGCGGCGGGGCTTTACAGGGCGTCGTGGTCGACCTCGCCGGGGGTGGCGTGCTGCTGCTCGCAGTCGGTCCAGTCCGGGTCGATCGGTACGCCTGATGCGATGAGCGCTTCGCAGATGGCGTTCTCGGCGGCGTCGAAGGCTTCCTCTTCGCTGCCGGCGGTGACCTCGCAAGTCAGTGGCAGGCTCAGGCGCACGCTCCAGCGGCGGGGCAGTTCGGGCAGCCCGAACACCTCGAGCATG
>DASULL010000351.1:0-9683 GCA_036278215.1 Gammaproteobacteria bacterium
CTGGGCATCGAGGAGCAGGAAGCGCGGGAGAAATTCGGTTTTCTGCTGGATGCCCTGGAATACGGCGCGCCGCCCCATGCCGGAATCGCCTTCGGCCTGGATCGGCTGGTGATGTTGATGACCGGCTCCAGCTCCATCCGCGAAGTCATGGCTTTCCCCAAGACCCAGACCGCCAGCGACCTGATGATGGAAGCTCCGGCCGAAGTCAGCGAAGCCCAATTGCGTGAACTGCACATCCGCCTGCGCCAGCCGCCGCGCGAGTAGATAGGCAAGCTCGCCACAGAGACACCGAGGGCACAGAGGGTAGAGGGAAGATTCACTACCAAGGCACAAAGCACACAAAGAGCCACAAAGGGAAAAGCTTTACTTTGTGTTCCTTCGTGACCTTGGTGTCTTTGTGGTCAATCTTCTCCGCGTTCTCTGTGCCTCTGTGGCGAGCCTAGCTATCTCTCTCTCCAGTTCGGTCTCTCCGCATCGCGCACCATCACGACCTCCGGCACGATTTCCGGCTGCAGGGTTACATGGGTGATGCCGAAGCGCTCTTCTAGCAATTGCTGGGAGCGGGCGAGCACCTGCGGCCAGTCCTGCATATCGCGCAGGCGCACATGCGCCGACAGGGAGTAGGCGTTCGAGGAAAGCGCCCAGATATGCAGGTCGTGAACCTGCAGAACGCCGGGCTCGCGCGCCAGACTGCGGCCAATTTCTTCCAGGCTTAGATGGGCCGGCACGCCTTCCATGAAGACATGCAGCACATCGCGGATCAGCAGGATGCTGGAGGCGAGAATCAGGCCGGAAATCAGCAGCGACAGCAGCGGGTCGATGGGAGTCCAGTTGCTGAAGTAAATCACCACACCCGCAGCCAGCGCGCCTACCGAACCCAGCAGATCGCCCATCACGTGCAGCAGCGCCCCGCGCGTGTTCAGTGACTGCTCGCCGCTGTGCAAAATCCAGGCAACGCCCAGGTTGAGCAACAAGCCGACGCCGGCGATCAGCATCACCGTGCCGCCAGCCACCGGCTGCGGATTCCGGAATCTATCGAGCGCCTCCATGGAAATCACCGCTACCACCGCCAGCATGAACAAGCCGTTGAGCAAGGCGCCGATGATTTCCGCCCGCTGATAGCCGAAAGTATGCTTCGCTGTCGGTGGTCGGGTAGCGATACGCGCCGCTAACCAACCCAGCGTCAGCGCCGCCGCATCCGTGAACATGTGGCCAGCATCGCTGACTAGGGCCAGCGAGCCGGATGCCAAGCCGCCGATCAGCTCCACGATCCCGTAGCCGAAAGTCAGGGCGACACTGATGCCAAGCGAGCGTCCGCTGGAACGCTTACCGCCATGATCGTGGCCATGTCCGTGGTGATGATGCGCGCTCATTCCTGCTCTGGTGCTTTCCTGTGGTGCTGGTTGTCCTGATCGGCTGGTAGCAAGCCGATCCAGAATCATACTGAAGGCTGCGCCGGCTGAGGAACAGCCGCGCCCCGCGAATCGTCCGTTTCAGCTAGGGCAGGAAGCGCTGCCGCACGGTCAGGCTGGAATGCCCCGCCAGATCCTGCTCGACTGTGTTCTCCTGCGACTTCCGAGGTGCTTCCTCACAGATTCGAGCGAAGCCAAACCTTGTTTCTTTGCAGTAATGCGGCCTTGTGCCGCGCTTCCTTATGCCACCGTCATCTTGGTTTGTCGGCAGAGAAACCCAGATAAGGGCTGGCATCAGCCGCTGCTGATGGATGCTGGGGAAGAAGGCATGCGCTTTCGCGATCGACAGGATGCAGGGCAGCGCCTGGCGGTGCTGCTGGAAGGAGTCGTTGCAGCAGACGCGATCGTGCTGGCCCTGCCTCGTGGCGGTGTGCCGGTTGCCGCCGAAGTAGCGCAGCGCCTGGGGCTCGAACTGGATGTATTGCTGGTCCGCAAGCTCGGTGTGCCGGGGCATGAGGAACTGGCTATGGGAGCGATTGCTGCGGGCGGCGCGACGGTTTTCAACGAAGAGCTGTTAGCGCAGCTGCTGATCGAGCCGGCTGCCGTGGAGCGGGTAATAGAGCGAGAGCGGCGGGAGCTGCAGCGGCGGGAACAGGCATACCGTGGTAGCCGCCCGATGCCTCTTCTGCAGGGGCGCCAGGTCGTCTTGATCGATGACGGGCTTGCCACCGGAGCGACGATGCGCGCGGCGGTAAAGGCGTTACGCCAGTACCGGCCGCAACGCATCGTTGTAGCCGTTCCAGTGGCGCCACCGGAGGCGGTGGTGGAGCTAGAGCGGGAGGCCGACGAGGTGATTTGCCTGCTTACTCCAGCCTCATTTTTCGGCGTCGGTTATTGGTATGAGGACTTCTCCCAGACCAGCGACGACGAAGTTCGTGCGCTGTTGCGGGCCGCGCGGCAGCACAGCGAAGATCGAGCGCTTTGAGGAGGATGGCGGAAGCATGACCGACCAAGCTGCGCTGGCTGAACAGATCAGCCGTATGAGCTATCCGCTGGATGCCGCTGCCGCCGAGCGCTACCAGCCGCTGCTGACCTTGATTGGCGATGCCTCCATCGTCCTGCTGGGCGAGGCGAGCCACGGCACGCACGAGTTCTACCGTATTCGCGCCGAGCTGACTCAGCGGCTGATTCTTGAAAAAGGTTTTAACGCCTTGGCGGTCGAGGCCGATTGGCCTGACAGTTATCGGGTCAACCGCTATATACGCGGCTTGGGTGACGATGCCGATGCGTTGGCTGCGCTGGATGACTTCGGCCGATTTCCCCTGTGGATGTGGCGCAATACCGACGTGCTGGCACTGGTCGGGTGGTTGCGCAAGCACAACGATAAGTTACCGGCCGAGGATCGGGTCGGCTTCTATGGGCTGGACCTGTACAGCTTGTACGATTCGATCGCAGCCGTTGTCGGCTATCTGGACAAGGTCGATCCACCAGCCGCCGAGGAGGCGCGGCAGCGCTACAGCTGTCTGGAGTTCGTTGGCGAAGAGGCGCAGGGCTACGGTTATGCCGTGCATTTCGGCTATCGCCTGTCCTGCGAGGATCAGGTGGTCGAGCAGCTGCTCGACTTACGGGCACGACGCCAACAGCTGCTGAGTCGCGACGGTGTGGCGGCAGCCGATGAGCAGTTCGCCGCCGAGCAGAATGCGCGGGTGGTGCACAACGCTGAGCGCTACTACCGGGCCATGTTCGACCGTGAGGAAAACACCTGGAATCTGCGCGACCAGCACATGAGCGATACGTTGGAATCGCTGCGCTGTCATCTGAGCCGCGCCGGCAGAGGGGCGAAGATCGTGGTGTGGGCGCACAACTCACACGTCGGCGATGCCAGTGCGACCGAAATGGGCCGCCGCGGCGAGCATAACATCGGCCAACTCAGTCGCCGCCGCTATGGCGACGATTGCCGGCTGCTCGGGTTTACCACTCATAGTGGGACGGTCACCTGCGCTTCCCGCTGGGACGGCGAACTACAGCGCAAGCGGGTGCGGCCAGCTTTGGCGGGCAGCGTCGAGGAGCTGATGCATGCGACCGGGCTGCACGAGTTTTTCCTGCCCTTGCGCGGTACGATCATCGCCGACCAGTTGCGAGCGCCGTTGCTGCAACGGGCGATCGGCGTCATTTACCTGCCGGAAACGGAGCGGGCCAGTCACTACTTCCGCTGCCGGTTGGCCGATCAGTTCGATGGCGTGATCCACATCGACCGCACTCGGGCGCTGGAACCACTTGACCGGACTTCGGAATGGGAGCGGGGTGAGCCGGACCTGTACCCCAGTGGAATCTAAGAGGGGGTTTGCTCGCGGCCGGCAACTTGGGGCGTGCCCGAGCAGCGGATCGGCGGCAAGTCCGAAAAAGCAGCAGAGGACCTGCCACTGGTGGTCGGAGCGGAAAAGGCTAGCCGAGCAACAACAAGCTGATGGACGCCAGAGTGCCGCCGATGGCAGCGCCTGCCAGCACGTCAGTCGGATAGTGTAGGCCGAGGATGACGCGGGAAAGCGCCACCAGCACGGCAAAGGGCAGCACAATCCAGCCTAGCGCCGGGAAGTAGTACATGATCAGGATGCTGAACGACACGGCGTGCAGGGTGTGGCCGGAAGGGAAGCTGTAACGATCGAGCGGTGGGCTGCCGCACAGGATATCGGGAGAGGCGATAAAAGGTCGCTCGCGCACCACTCTGGCTTTGAGAAATTTATAGGCTAGGACTCCGATCAGTCCGACCGCGACAATATGTAATGCCGGCAGAATCCCCGGCACGCCGTAGATGACCGGCAGCAGCATAATCAACAGATACCAGAAAACACCGTTGCCAAGCTGGCTGACTCCAGCAAAAAAGCGGCGGACTGGAAGTCGATGCGCACTGCGGTTTACTTGCAGACAAAGCGACACCTCAATTGCGTCGAAGCGAGTGAAGATATTCCGCTTTATTTCTGCCACATCCGACTCTTCTGTTTCTTGCCGGAGAACCGTCGTGTCAAGTTACTGGCAGGACGGTGGATCACCCGGCACTGCCGCGACCCGGTTCTTTAGCTACCAGGCAAGCCACCGGCTACCTGGTCGGCAGCCACTTCGCTTGTGCGGAAATGGGGACTTGCCCTTCATGTTCAAAGGCTGAAACAGGTGCCGCTGCAGAATTGGGGCACGTTAAAATTCAAGTTCGCTTTGTATATTTCGGCCGATCGCGAAAAAGCACAGGACCTGTGCCGGGATGAGCTCGGCCTAGCGAGGCCCTGTGCTTTTGCTATTTAGTAACGGAATGACGTCAATGCGCCGTCGGCCGTTGTTGCTGCTGCGAGGCGGCGCGCCGTTGCCGTTTCTGCACGCCTTTGGCGAATTCTTCGATCATGGCGCGATTAAAGGCCGGAATATCATCCGGTTTGCGGCTGGTCACTAAGCCGTGGTCGCTGACCGTCTCCTGGTCGACCCAGTGAGCACCGGCGTTCTTCAGATCGGTCTTGAGCGAGGGCCAGGAGGTAACGGTGCGGCCTCGAACGGCATCCGCGTCGATCAGCGTCCAGGGGCCGTGGCAGATGGCGGCAATCGGCTTGCCGGCTTCGAAGAACTCGCGCACGAACTCGATGGCTTTCGGCTGGAGGCGCAACCGGTCCGGATTGATTACGCCGCCGGGCAGCAGCAGCGCATCGAAATCTTCGGCGTCGGCTTGCTGCAGTGGCAGGTCGACTTTGAACTGGCTGCCCCACTCGGTGTGGTTCCAGCCTTTGACTTTGCCATCGGCGGGCGAGACCAGGATGGTCTCCGCACCGGCTTCGTTCAGCGCCCTGCGGGGCTCCGTCATCTCCACCTGCTCGAAACCATCGGCTACTAGAATGGCAACTTTCTTTCCGTTCAGATCTTGCGGCATGGCGTACCCTCCTTCGTTGCCCTGCACTTGGGGGCAGCGCTGCTCGAGGCAAGGGTGCGGTCTCTTGTTGGTCTGGGCGCCGAGATTCAGTACAGTCGGCAGCGCCAGAATTGGCCGGATACACGATGACCGACGACCTTACAGATACGACGCAGATCGAGTTTACGCCGATCGGCATAGTCCACAGCTGCTTCGATGCCCGGTTTGGCACACCGCGCCAGCCCGGTCTGGTGCCCAGCGCTACAGCCGAGCTCGTTCTGCTGCCACCATACGATCATCCGGACAGCCTGCGTGGCCTGGAGAACTGCTCGCATGTGTGGTTGCTGTTTCTCTTCCATGCCAGTGCCGGGCAGGGATGGTCGCCGACCGTGCGGCCGCCGCGGCTGGGCGGTAACCGCCGGATCGGGGTGTTTGCCAGCCGCTCGCCGTTCCGACCCAACCCCATCGGCCTGTCGGTGGTGGAACTGGCCGGCTTGATCGACAGACCAGACGCGCGCGGCCTGCTATTGCGCAATCACGACCTGGTAGATGGCACGCCGGTACTGGATATCAAACCGTACATCCCCTATAGCGACGCTTTGCCACAGGCGCGGCCACCGGCCGGGTTTGAGCAGGCGCCGCCACGCTCGCCGGTGCGGTTTTCGCCGGCGGCGGAAGCCGATCTTGCCGCCGCACCGGCTGACTTGCGTTCCCTGATTGAGGAAACGCTGGCGCTCGATCCGCGGCCTGCCTACCGCCAGAGAGAAAGCGGCCGGATGCACGGTGTCGCCCTGGCCGGATATAACGTCCGCTGGCAGGTGGTGGAGGCGGAGATTCTGGTCGAGCGGGTCGAGCTGCTGGGTTAAAGCCCGCCGGCTGACGCCAGCTTTGGAGAGGCCCGCGATGGAACGAGCGGCAGGCTCTGGAGCCGCTCGAGCCGGTTGTGGTAGGGCAGAGGAGAGCTGGCGACCTGTTCCGGCGTTAAATGCCGATTCCGGGTTTCAGATGGCGTTCGAGCATTTCCCGTACTGCCGCCGGGATCTCGATGGCGCGCCGCTCCTGCAAATCCAGCATGACAGCCACGACTTCGGCGGTAGCGATCGCCTCGCCGGTAGTCAGGTCGAACAGCCAATGGGAGAAGGTGTAGGTTTTGCTGGCGACCTGCTTGATGCCGCTGCGGACGGTGATCAGATCGCCGGCGCGCAGCGCCTTGCGGTAGGCGAAGCGGTATTCCAGCGCGGCGCCGCCGATACCGCTCTTCGATCGGTCTATACCGTAGATTTGAACCAGCAGGTTAGGGACGGCATCGGAGACGATGCCCATGTAGGCGCGTGTTGCCAGCCAGCCGTCGACGTCGCACATGGTGGGCGCAACAGCGCCATGATAAGTCGCCAGCAGACCGAGTGCCTCGGCCTCGGCCAGAGTGGGGCTGGGGCGCGGCGGGTGAGCTGTGAGTCCGCGGGGGGCGCCATGGGCCGGCAACTCGATGCGTAGCCCTTCGGCGGCGGCCTGGGTGGCGGCCGGCAGCGGCTGTACTGCCCGTGTCGCCGTGTCCAGCAATTCTGCTTCGACGATGAAGGTTGCCGCTACTTCGCCGCTGGCGGCGTTGGTCATCTCCTGGTACAGGCGCAGCCGCTCCGGTCCGCTCGATAGCACGCCGGCGGTCATCCGCAAGGGCGCGCCGGGGTGTTGCTCTCGCAAAAAACGGATGTGGTGCTCGCATGCGCTCAGGCGAGCACCCGCCTGCCGCGTGAAGTCCGGCCCCAGCCCAAGATGGTGCGACAGCACCGCCAGCGCCGCCGCCGACTTGTCGACGTAGAACTGCACGTTCATGTGACCCATCTGGTCGGTTTCCCAGGTCTGGACGCTGTTGCGGTATACCTCGATCGGTTCGGCCATGGGTAGTCCTTGTTTCTGTTGGAGGCGAGAGCCTAACGCAAGCGTTGCGGGTTATGAAAACAATTGGCTGGCAGTACTGGCGCGAAGTTGCAGCGCTTTGCACCGGTTCGGACAAAGCAAGGGAAGACGGGCTTTCCCGACCTCCAGTCATGTTCCGACCTGTCAATAATGTGACGTTTATATTGCCCGGCAGCTTACGGAAAGGTTACCTTTGGGCGCTGTTCGCGCTTTCCGGACCCTGGTCCGGAAAATAATGATTATCTGTCTATCCTCCAGAGGAGAGAATCTCATGCGCTTTTTGACCGCTGTATTTGCGGCTGCCGTTCTGTCGCTGTCGGCTAGCGCCCAGGCGCAGAAGCCAATCGTCATTAAATTCAGTCACGTAGTCGCCGATAGCACGCCGAAGGGGCAGGGTGCGCTGATGTTCCAGAAGCTCGCCCATGAGCGGCTGGGTGACAAGGTGAAGGTCGAGGTGTACCCGAACTCGCAGCTGTTCGGCGATGCCCGTGAGATGGAAGCGCTGGCGCTGGGCGACGTGCACATTATTGCGCCGTCGCTGGCTAAGTTCGACAAGTTCACCAAGAAGGTGCAGGTGTTCGATCTGCCGTTCCTGTTCGACGACATGGCGGCGGTCGACCGCTTCCAGAACTCCGAGGCCGGCCGCGCCCTGCTGCGCTCCATGGAGAGTAAGGGCTTCCTTGGCCTTGCCTACTGGCATAACGGTCTGAAGCAGTTGTCCGCCAACAAGCCGTTGCGGATGCCGGAAGACGCCAAGGGCGTGAAGTTCCGTATCCAGAACTCCGACGTGCTGGTCGATCAGTTCCGGGCGGTCGGCGGCAACCCGCAAAAGCTGGCCTTCTCCGAGGTTTACCAGGCGCTGCAGACCGGCACCGTGGACGGCGCCGAGAACCCGTGGTCGAACATCTACTCGCAGAAGATGCACGAGGTGCAGAAGTACATCACCGAGTCTAACCACGGCCTGCTCGACTACATGGTCCTGACCAGCCCGGACTTCTGGAATGGTTTGCCGGCCGACGTCCGCACCGAGCTGGAGAAGATCCTGGCGGAGGTGACGGTGTTCGTGAACCAGATGGCGGATGACATCAACATGGAGCACCGCCAGAAGATCATCGACAGCGGCCGCTCCGAGCTGCTCCAACTGACCGAGGCGGAGCGCGATGCTTGGCGCAAGGCGATGCAGCCGGTCTGGAAGAAGTACGAGAAGGACATCGGCGCTGACGTGATCAAGGCCGCGCTGGAAGCCAACAAGCAGTAAGCGCGCCCTGTGTCCCCTGTTCCGGCCTGCCGGGACGGGGGATGTTATTTTTCCATACAACGGTGCGCTTCGGCGCACCGTGGCTTTTGGGGACGATTATGCTCCGTTTTTATAATCGCTTGGAGGAGGTGCTGATCGCCACGCTGTTCGCTGGCATGACGCTGGTCACCTTCATTCAGGTCGTACTTCGTTACGTCTTCAACACCGGTTTGCTCTGGGCGTTGGAGGCGAGCATCTACATGTTCGCCTGGATGGTCCTGCTGGGGATCTCCTATGGCGTGCGTGAGCGCGCTCACATCGGTGTCGATGCAGCTGTCCGGCTGCTGCCACTGCGCTGGCAGCGGGCGGTTGGCCTGGTTGGCATCGCAGTCTGCCTGGTCTACGCCAGCTACATGCTGTACGGCTCCTGGGGCTACGTCGAGCGGCTGCATCGGATCGGCATCCTGGCGGAAGATATCCCGCTGCCGCGCTGGCTGCTGACGTCCGGCCTGGTCATCGGCCTGGTGCTGTTCATTCTCCGCCTGCTGCAGGCCGCCTGGGGCATTATCCGCGGCACTGGGGCACCGTTGTTGGTTGGCGATGAGGCCAAAGACATCCTTGAAGAATTCGAAAGTCACGTCAAGGAGCAGGGGGAGCCGCGATGACCATTGCCTTTTTGTTTATCACGCTGTTCGTGCTGCTGCTGATCGGCGTGCCGGTAGCGGTGTCGCTCGGGCTGGCCAGCCTGCTCACCATCGAGTTCTTCGGCCGCGACAGCCTGGCGTCGTTGGCGCTCAAATTTTTCGAGACCTTCCAGCATTACACGCTGATGGCGATTCCGTTCTTCATCGTCGCCGGCGCTTTCATGACTACCGGTGGGGTGGCCCGGCGCATGATCGAATTCGCCAACAGCTGCGTTGGCCATCTGCGCGGCGGTCTGGCGATCGGCTCAGTGCTGGCCTGCGTGCTTTTCGCGGCGGTGTCCGGTTCGTCGCCAGCGACGGTGGTGGCGGTGGGATCGGTCGTCAGTGCCGGCATGGTGCGGGCTGGCTACTCCCAGGATTTCGCCACCGGCGTGATTATTAACGCCGGCACCCTAGGCATCATGATCCCGCCGTCGATCGTGATGGTGGTGTATGCCGCCGCGACCGAAACCTCGGTCGGCCGACTGTTCATGGCCGGCGTGCTGCCGGGCATCCTGCTCGGCCTGATGCTGATGGTGACGATC
>DASULL010000352.1:0-2734 GCA_036278215.1 Gammaproteobacteria bacterium
ATCGATCCGAAGCAGAAGCGCGCCTGGGTCGATTTCCTGGTGATGGTGCGCAAGGACTTCTACAACCACTGGGTCAAGGAAGACGTGCACAAGGCGCTGTTCGCCTCCTTCGAAGAGGAGGCGCAGGGGCTGCTCGACAAATACCTCGACGAGGTGGAGGCCTCGCTCGACAAGCGCGAGGTCACCGACCCCATCACCGGCGAGAGCCGCGAACCGGATGCCCGCTTCCTGCGCTCGGTGGAAGAGAAAATCGGCGTGTCCGATGCCGGCAAGGTGTCGTTCCGTCAGGAGGTTGTGCGCAAGGCCATGGTGGCCTTCAAGCGCGGCGAGACCTTCACCCTGGATAGCCACAGCCGGTTGAAGGAGGCGGTCGAGAAGTATCTGTTCGAAGAGCGACGCGATGTCCTGCGGCTGGTGACTTCAGTGGCGCGTCCAGACGAGGAGGCGCGCGAGAAGATCGCCGCCGTCGAGCAGCGCATGATCGACGAGTATGGCTACGACACGTACAGCGCGCGCGAAGCGCTCAACTACGTGACCACGCTGTTGTCTCAGGAGTAACGGACCGATGAGACGGAGGGTTTCATGAGTCTTTCCGACACCCTCGCCGGCGAGCATGGCAACCGCTGGTATGACCTGTTCTCCCGCGGCACGCGGGACTGGCTGCGGCACAACGAAAAGATCCGCGAGGCGGTGCAGCAGGCGCTGCCGGATCTGATCGCCCACTCCGACGTGCTGTCGCGGCCGGAGAATCGTACCGTGCAAGTGCCGGTACGGTTCATGGAGCATTATCGCTTCCGCCTGCTCACGCCGCAGCAGCAACAGGGGGCGGGTCAGGGCGAGGTCAAGCCGGGCGACGTGCTGCGGCCGGGCCAAGGGCGCGGTGAGGCCGGCAGCGGCGCTGGCGGCAACGACGACGGCGGCGTGAGCTTCGTCATGGAGTTCAAGGTCGACGACATCCTCGACTGGCTCTGGGAAGAGCTGCAGCTGCCCAACCTTAAGCCACGCGACGTCGCTACTCTGGAAGACGAGGATTACATCCGCGAAGGCTGGGACAAGAAGGGCGCTCGCTCCCGGCTGGATCGTCGCCGCACCATCAAGGAAGCGGTGAAGCGGCGGGCAGTACAGGGCAGCACGGCGGTGCCCATCGTCAACGACGATCTGCGCTTTCGCCAGCTGGTCAAGCGACAGCAGCCGTCCACCAACGCCGTGGTGTTTTTCCTGCTCGACGTCTCTTCGTCGATGGACGATCAGTGCCGGCGGCTGGCCAAGACTTTTTTCTTCTGGGTTCTGCAAGGTATCCGGCGGCAGTTTCTCAAGGTCGAGACGGTCTTCATCGCGCACACTGTCAGCGCCTGGGAATTCCAGGAAGAGGAGTTCTTCCAGGTCCGCGGCGAGGGCGGCACGCAATCATCGACCGCCTTCCAGAAAGCGGTCGAGGTCATGACCGAGCGCTACGATCCCAGCCGCTACAACAGCTATCTGTTCTATGCCTCTGATGGCGACAACTTCATGGAAGACCGCCACCGGGCGCGGGCGCTGCTGGAGGGGCTGGGCGGACAGATGAATTTCCTTGGTTATGCCGAGGTGTCCAGCCGGCATCACCAGCGCCTCAATACCGAGGTCGGCGTGCTGTTCCGCCGGCTGGCGGAGCAGGGCGCTCCCAGCGGCAGCTACGCCATCTCTTCCGAGGCGGATATCTGGCCGGCCATTAAGGCCTTTTTCACGGAGCAGGCGGACGAGGCAGCGAGCTGATGGCGGAACGGTTACAGGATTATGTGGCGCGCATCGAGGATCTCGCCAAGCGGCTGGGGCTGGAATACTACCCGGTCGACTTCGAGCTGGTGCCGCCAAGCTTCATGATGGAAGTGGCCGTCTATGGCCTGCCGGTGCGCATGCCGCACTGGTCGTTTGGTGTGCGCTGGATCTACCAGATGGTCCAGCACAAGATGGGGCACTCGAAAATCTTCGAGGTAGTGTTCCCGGGCAACCCGAACCGGGCCTACCTGGTGAACAGCAACAGTCTGGACGAAAACTGCCTGGTTACCGCTCACGTGCTCGGGCACGCCGATTTCTCCCACAACAACGCGCTGTTCGTGCGCAGCCAGCGCGAGGCTGGCTATCACATCGTCGAGCAGGCGGCAGCGCATGCGCAGCGGATCGATGCAGCGGTCGAGATTGCCGGTCAGCGGCGGGTAGAGGCTGTGCTGGATGCGGCGCTGGCGCTGGAGCAGCACATCGATACCCAGTACCCGGTTAATCGTGCCGATTACCCGCCGCCGGAGAGGAAAAAGACCGGCGAAGCAGAGCCGGCAGACTCGTTTCAGAACCGGTTCCATCACCTGCCTGGGGCGAAAACGGCGGCGCCGCCACCGGCCCAGCCGACGGAAGTTCATATCCCGCCGCATCCGGAAGCCGATCTGCTGTGGTTTATTGCCCGCTACGGCCCGGCCCTGGAAGACTGGGAGCGGGATATTTTTCTGGCGGTACGGGAGGAATCGTTTTACTTCCAGCCGGTCTTCAACTGCCAGATCATGAACGAAGGCTGGGCCTCGTACTGGCATGCGCGCCTGCTGCGGGAGGCCGATTTCCTGCCGGACGAGCTCTACCTCAACGCCATGAAGACCCACTCGGACGTGGTCCGGCCGTATGCCGGCGACAAGCAGGTGGCGCTGGCGATCAACCCGTACCACCTCGGTTTCAATCTGTGGGAGCGGATAGTACGCGACTACGGCAC
>DASULL010000353.1:0-3615 GCA_036278215.1 Gammaproteobacteria bacterium
AAGACAGCGACCTCTTCGCCGCCGGCTCCCAGGCCAAGTACGAAGCCGCTCGTGCCGCTGGTTTCTTCCGCGACGAGATTCTCCCGATCGAGGTAGCTCAGGGTCGTAAGCAGACTGTCCGCGTCGAGGCCGACGAACACCCGCGCCCTGATAGCTCTCTCGAAAAACTGGCCGCCTTGCGTCCGCTGTTCGAGGGCGGCGTGGTTACCGCCGGCAACGCCTCCGGTGTCAACGACGGTGCCGGCGCCCTGCTGCTCGGTTCGCTGGAAGCCGGCGAGAAGGCCGGCGTGAAGCCGCGCGGCCGGGTAGTGGCCACCGCCGTCGCCGGCGTGCAGCCGCGGGTAATGGGCCTTGGCCCCGTTCCGGCTTCGCAGAAGGCGCTGGCACGGGCCGGCCTCAGCCTCAAGGACATGGACATCATCGAGATCAACGAGGCGTTTGCCACCCAAGTGCTGGGCTGCCTCAAACTGCTAGAGATCCCCTTCGATGACACTCGCGTCAACCCGAATGGTGGCGCTATCGCTGTCGGTCACCCGCTGGGTGCGAGCGGCGCCCGCATCGCCCTGTCCTCACTGCGGCAGCTCGAGCGGACCGGTGGGCGCTATGCCCTGATCAGCATGTGCATCGGTGTCGGCCAGGGTATCGCTGCCGTCATTGAACGAGTTTGAATTCACAAGTTAGCGGAGACTGAGAATGAGCCAATTCAAATGGGATGACCCGCTGCTGCTCGACCCCGCCCTGACGGACGAGGAGCGCATGGTGCGCGATGCCGCACACGAATACTGCCGCGGCAAACTGCTGCCGCGCGTGCTCGAGGCCAACCGCCACGAGCGCTTCGACCGCGAAATCATGAACGAAATGGGCGAGATGGGCTTCCTCGGCTCGACCCTGCCGGAACAGTACGGCGGCGCTGCCGTCAATCACGTTTGCTACGGCCTGATCGCCCGCGAAGTGGAAGCAGTCGATTCCGGCTACCGCTCCGCCATGAGCGTGCAGTCGTCGCTGGTAATGCACCCGATCTACGAATACGGCAGCGAAGAGCAGCGGATGAAGTATCTGCCCAAGCTGGCCAGCGGCGAGTGGGTCGGCTGCTTCGGCCTGACCGAGCCCGACCACGGCTCCGATCCGGGCAGCATGGCCACCCGCGCCACCAAGGCCGACGGCGGCTATGTACTGAACGGCGCCAAGTCCTGGATCACCAATGCGCCGATCGCCGATGTGATGGTGATCTGGGCCAAACTCGATGGCGTGATTCGCGGCTTTATCCTGGAAAAAGGCATGCAGGGCCTGACTGCGCCCGTCATCGAGGGCAAATTCTCGCTGCGCGCCTCCATCACCGGCCAGATCTTCATGGAAAACGTGTTCGTGCCGGAAGAGAACCTGCTGCCGAACGCCAAGGGTCTCAGCGGCCCGTTCGGCTGCCTCAACAAGGCCCGCTACGGCATCGCCTGGGGCGCGTTGGGTGCCGCCGAGTTCTGCTGGCATGCCGCACGCAACTACACTCTGGAGCGCAAGCAGTTCGGCCGGCCACTGGCGGCCAATCAGCTGATCCAGAAGAAGCTGGCTGACATGCAGACTGAAATCACCCTGGGCCTGCATTCCTGCCTGCGCCTGGGCCGGCTGATCGACGAAGGCAACTGGGCACCGGAGATGGTGTCGCTGCTGAAGCGCAACAACTGCGGCAAGGCCCTGGACATCGCCCGGATGGCCCGCGATATGCACGGTGGCAATGGTATCTCGGATGAGTACCATGTGATCCGCCACGTTATGAACCTCGAGGCGGTCAACACCTACGAAGGTACTCATGACGTGCATGCACTGATCCTTGGCCGTGCCCTGACCGGTATCCAGGCGTTCAAGGCTGGGTAAGCTACAGCCCGAACGTTAAGGGAGAATCTCGATGGCAGAACAACACGACGCACAGATCGAGCGTGATTCCATGGAGTACGACGTCGTCGTCGTCGGTGGCGGGCCAGCCGGCCTCGCCACCGCGATACGGCTGAAGCAGCTGGCGGCCGAGAAAGGCGAAGACGTCTCGGTCTGCGTGCTGGAAAAGGGCTCCGAGATCGGCGCCCACATCCTCTCCGGTGCCGTCATGGATCCGGGCGCGCTCAGCGAACTGATCCCGGACTGGAAGGAGAAAGGCGCGCCGCTGAACACGCCGGTGACGGAAGACCGCTTCCTATTCCTGTCGGAAAAAGGCGCGATCAAGACCCCGAACTGGATGCTGCCGGGCATCTTCAAGAACCACGGCAATTACGTCATCAGCCTGGGCAACGTCACCCGCTGGCTGGGCGAACAGGCTGAAGCCCTGGGCGTCGAGATCTATCCGGGCTTTCCCGCCGCTAACTTGCTGTTCAACGACGACGGTTCGGTCCGCGGCGTAGTCACCGGCGACATGGGCGTTGGCCGCGACGGCCAGCCGACCGATAACTTCCAGCCCGGCATGGAGCTGCTCGCCAAATACACGGTGTTCGCTGAAGGCGCCCGTGGCCATCTGGGCCGGCGGTTGATCGACCGCTTCAAACTGATGGAAGGCCGCGACCCGCAGAGCTACGGCATCGGCATCAAGGAAATCTGGGAAATCGATCCGGCCAAGCACAAGCCGGGGCTGGTCATCCACACTTCCGGCTGGCCGCTGCCGAACGACACCTACGGCGGCTCGTTCTTCTATCACATGGAAGACAACCAGGTGGCCATCGGCTACGTGGTCGGCCTCGACTACAGCAACCCGTGGCTGTCGCCGTTCGAGGAATTCCAGCGCTATAAGACGCACCCCTACATCCGCGACTTCCTGGAAGGCGGCCGGCGCGTCTCCTACGGCGCCCGTGCCCTCACCGCCGGCGGCCTGCTGTCGCTGCCCAAACTGACCTTCCCGGGCGGGGTGCTGGTCGGCTGCGATGCCGGCTTCCTCAATGCCTCGCGCATCAAGGGCAGCCATGCCGCCATCAAGTCCGGCAAAATGGCGGCGGAAGCCGCTTACGATGCCCTCATGGCCGGACGTCAGTACGACGAGCTGACCGCTTATCCGGAAGCCTTCGAAAACTCCTGGCTGAAGGACGAGCTGCACAAGGCGCGCAACTTCAAGCAGTGGTTCAAGAAGGGGCTGTACGTCGGCACTGTGATGACCGGCATCGAACAGTTCGTGCTGCGTGGCCGGATTCCCTGGACCATCCATCGCAAGAAGGCTGACCACGAGTGCCTGAAGCCGGCCGCCGAGTGTCCGAAGATCGAATACCCGAAGCCGGACGGTAAGCTGACCTTCGATCGGCTCTCCTCGGTGTTCATTTCCAAAACCAACCACGAGGAAGACCAGCCGGTCCATCTGACCCTGAAAGATCCGTCGATCCCGGTCAAGGTGAACCTCGCCAAGTACGCCGGTCCGGAGAGCCGTTACTGTCCGGCAGCGGTGTACGAGTTCGTGACCGAGGCAGATGGTTCAGAGCGGCTGCAGATCAACGCGCAGAACTGCGTGCACTGCAAGACCTGTGACATCAAGGACCCGACGCAGAACATCGTCTGGGTCACGCCGGAGGGTGGCGGCGGACCGAACTACCCGAACATGTAAGCTTTTCGGGTCTCAAACAAAAAGCGGGATGATCATCATCCCGCTTT
>DASULL010000354.1:0-2577 GCA_036278215.1 Gammaproteobacteria bacterium
AATCGCCCCCGGCTACTACATCTACCGCAAGGAACTGGCGGTGAGCGCCAAGGCCGACAGCATGGTAACGCTGGGCGAGCTGAACTTGCCCACGGGCAGAACTCTAACCGATCCCTACTTCGGCGTTTCTGAAGTCTACGACCAAGACTTTACTGCACTGGTACCGCTGCAGGCGGGTGCAGAGCCGCCGGCTCGGCTCGATTTGGAGGTGCGGCACCAAGGTTGTGCCGAGGGTGGGCTCTGCTACCCGCCGCAAACTACCCCGCTTACCGTCACGCTGGCCGGAGCGGCAACAGCGACAGTGTCTGCGCCCATCCCAACAGCCATCGCCGGCGGAGTCACAGCCGAGCAGGACCGGTTGGCGACATTGTTAGCCGACAGCAGTCTGCTCTCGGTGCTGCTGGTGTTCTTTGGCGCCGGCTTGTTGCTGACGTTCACGCCCTGCGTTCTTCCTATGCTGCCGATACTCTCCAGCATCATCGTCGGCGCCGGCGGCAATGACACCAGCCGCTACCGCGGGCTGGTGCTTTCCAGCGCCTATGTGCTTCCTATGGCGCTGGCCTACGCCGCTCTAGGGGCGGCTGCCGGCATTGCCGGCGCCAACTTGCAGGCTTATCTGCAGTCGCCGTTGGTGTTGTGGCCGTTTGCCGGGTTATTCGTGCTGCTGGCGCTGGCGATGTTCGGCTTCTTCGAGCTGCGCTTGCCGACTGGTTTCCAGACCAAGCTGGCGGAGCTGAGCGGGCGGCAGCGCGGCGGTCAGTTGATCGGTGCATCCGTGATGGGCTTGCTGTCGGCATTGATCGTCGGTCCGTGCATGACCGCTCCGCTGGCCGGAGCCCTGCTCTATATCGGCCAGACCGGTGATGCCGTTTTGGGCGGGCTGGCGCTGTTCGCTCTCGGCTTGGGAATGGGGCTGCCGCTGATCTTGGTGGGCACCCTGGGCGGACAAATCCTGCCAAAAGCCGGTGCCTGGATGCGCCAGGTTCAAGTCATGTTCGGCTTCGTCCTGCTCGGGGTCGCAATTTGGATGCTCGAGCGGTTGTTGCCGGCTGCTGTAGCGGTGGCGCTTTGGGGACTGCTGCTGCTCGGTATCGCCCTGGTTCTGCGGCCGCTGGAACCGATACCGGCTGGCACCGGGCCGGCCGTCTGGTTGCGCAAATCTGTCGGAGTCGCCATCGGCTTGTGGAGTGTATTGTTGCTGATTGGTGCCGCTGCCGGCACCGCCAGCCTGTTCCAGCCCCTGGCGGTCTTAACCGAGCGGATGGAGGCGCGGCCTGCGGAGACGACAGCGGCCGGTTATGAGCCGATCTTCGGCCTCCCGGCCTTGCAGGCCCGCCTAAGCGAGGCCAGTGCGGCCGGCCAAGCGGTGGTCGTGGACTTCTATGCCGATTGGTGTGTCTCCTGCAAAGTCATGGAACGGGAAGTCTTCGGCGATCCGGGAGTGCAGCGAGCCATGGCCGGAGTGCTGCGGCTACAGCCGGACGTCACGGCCAACGATGCCGCTGATCGGGCTCTGCTGAAACAGTTCGAGGTTATCGGCCCACCTACCCTGCTATTCTTCGACGCCGATGGGCTGGAGCAGCGGAGTCTGCGGGTGGTTGGCGAGATCGATGCCAAGCGCTTTCTCGCTCGTTTGCAGCAAGCCTTTGGAGGACAATGACTTGGCACTGGGACCTGTTGTTATTTCTCTGCCGCGCCTGTTCCTGCTGCTGAGTGTGGTGGCGGTTTTTATTGCGGCGCACGGCTGGGAACGCCGGATCGGCAGAAGCCTGGAGAAGCCGCTGTGGTTGAGCCTGCTCGCCGGCCTGGTTGCCGCCAGGCTGGGCTATGCGCTGACGCATCTCTCCGACTTTCAGGCTGAGCCATGGCAGGTGCTGTTCTTCTGGCAGGACGGCTACATGCCTGCGGCGGGCATTGTCGCGGCGCTCCTGCTGGCCGCTTGGTTCGCTTTCCGCGGCGGCTACTCGCCCCGCCCTATATTCGTGCCGCTGCTAGTCGGCCTGGTCGTTTGGGGAGGATCCAGCTGGGTGCAGCATGCCCTCCGACAGGCAACCAACAAGCCATTGCCGGCACTGGCGGTGGCGGATCTGCAGGATACAGCGGTAATCCTGGATAGCTTCCAGGGCCGGCCGGTGGTGCTCAATCTCTGGGCCAGCTGGTGCCCGCCCTGCCGCCGCGAGATGCCGACATTGCTGGCAGCGCAGCAGGCCGAGCCGGACGTTCACTTCCTCTTTGTCAACCAAGGGGAAGGGCCGGTCACTATCCGGCAGTACCTGGCCGCCGAGCAGTTGCAGCTGCGCAACGTACTGCTTGATCTAGGCGGCAGTGTCGGCCGCCACTTCAGCTCACCCGGCCTGCCCACCACCTTGTTTTTTGATGCCAATGGCCGCCTGGTCGATACCCACGTTGGGGAACTCTCGCGGGCCCGCCTCGGCGACTATCTGCGCGCCATCAGCAAACAGGAGCAACTTTCCCAATGAAGCGATCCCTCATCACCGCCTTGCTGCTCAGCACAGGCGCGGTACAGGCTGCCGGCTATCCGGCCCCGGTTCAGACGCTGATCGAACAGGGCGTGCA
>DASULL010000355.1:0-5066 GCA_036278215.1 Gammaproteobacteria bacterium
AGACTCGTCTTGCCAACTCCGATCGGCCCCTCGATTACAAGGTGCCGGAATTCTTGCTGCGCCATCTGTGCCATTCACTGCACCCGGAAACTGGCGAAATAAGAGCCCGCCCAGAGCAGGCTCACCGAAGCCTGACTAAACCGTCTGCCGAACATGCCGCAACCAGCTCGGTTATACGACCTCGCCCAGGCACCATCAGCCCCGGCGGGGCGATCTCGGCGAGAGGATACAGGACGAAAGCCCGCTCATGCAGACCTGGATGTGGCGTTGTGAGACGCGGTTCATTAATCACCCGTTCACCGTACAGGAGCAGGTCCAGGTCGATGGTCCGCGGTCCCCAGCGAATATCACGCACCCGCCCCTGCCGCCGCTCGATCTCCTGCAATCGATCCAACAGAGCCAGCGGCTCCAGTCGAGTACGCAGCAGCACTGCGGCGTTGACGAAATCTGGCTGATCTTGCGGCCCCATGGGCGGATTGCGATAGAGGCTCGACGCCGCCAGCAGTTCCGTGTCGGCCATGGTTGCCAGCGCGGCGATTGCGGTGCGCACCTGAGCGGCCGGGTCGGCGAGGTTACTGCCGATGCCAACGGCGGCGAGCACGCCGGTAGCTGCCGTGCTGGTCACTCGGAAGCCGCCGGCGGTTTCCTGCGGCGCCGGCGGCGACGGGCCGGAGGAGCCACCTCGTCCGCCATGGACTGCCGCTGCTCATCGGAGCCCGCTTGAAAATCGGTCCACCAAGCAGCGACATCCGCCTCGACTTCGCCCACTTCGGCCCGCAACAGCATGAAGTCGTACGCGGCCCGGAAACGCGGATGGCCGAGCAGTCGCCCGGCACGGCGCCCACCGCGACGCTCTAGCCGCGGCTGCAGCATCCAGATCTCTCGCATCGGAATACTGAAGCGTTTGGGGATGCCGACACGTTGCAACTGATCGTGCAGGGCATCCTGGGCGGCGGCCTGCAGCGCCAACAGATCACTCATCCCTTCCCGTTCCTGATAGTCCTGCGTAGCCTCGCGCACGGCAGGCCACAGCAGGGCCGCGAACAAGAAGGTCGGCGTGACCGATTTACCTTCCAGGAGACGCTCGTCGGTGTTTTTCAACGCCCGCGAAATGAACCGCACGCCAATGCCATGCTCATCTTGCGCCAGCGCGCGCTCCACCCCCGGGAACAACTCCTCGAACAGGCCGAAGCGGCGCAGCGCCTCGAACGCATCCTGCGCCACCCCGGAGAGAAAGAGCTTCAGGCATTCTTCGAACAGCCTGGCTACAGGAATATTGCGCAGCAGTTCCGCCATTGGCCGGATCGGCGCGGCGGTGTCAGGGTGAATCTTCAGACCGAGTTTTACTGCAAAGCGGATCGCCCGCAGCATGCGCACCGGGTCTTCGCGATAGCGCACCTCCGGATCGCCAATAAGCCGTACCACCCCCGCCTCCAGGTCTTCCATGCCGCCGGCATGGTCGACCACGGAAAAATCGGCGATGTTGTAGTACAGCGCATTGATGGTGAAGTCGCGCCGCAGGGCATCTTCGGCAAGGGTGCCGTAAACGTTGTCGCGCACGATCAAGCCATCCTCGATGACACGATCCTCGCTGGAATCGCCGGCAGGATCATGCAATGCGCGGAAAGTCGCGACCTCGATGATCTCCGGACCGAAGTGCACGTGCGCCAGCCGGAAGCGGCGGCCGATGAGCCGACAGTTGCGGAACAACTCCTTGACGGCTTCCGGCCGTGCATCGGTGGCGACATCGAAGTCCTTAGGCTCCCGGCCCAAGGAAAGATCGCGGACACTGCCACCCACAAGGTACGCCTCATAGCCGGCGCTCTTGAGCCGGTAGAGGACCTTGAGGGCGTTGTCGCTGATGTTGGCGCGCGAAATCCGATGTTCCGACCGGGGAACGATGCGGGGATCGCGAGCGCTGTTTTGATCTTCCGTCACTTAGCGCGGGCACTTGAGCTGGGGCGAAGGTTGCGTATAATACAGCAACCCGCAGCCGGGTACAGGCTCCACGGTAACCTATCAGTGCCATGGGCCATCATTTTTTCTACTGCTCCCATCGTCTAGCGGTCAGGACGCTGCCCTCTCAAGGCGGAAACCCGGGTTCGATTCCCGGTGGGAGCGCCACTTAATCCAGATCTGTTCGAATTCAGATGGCCGTCGCCAACACTTCCCCGTCGGCCGAGCCCGCGCATCTGCTGCGCCGACTGGCCGCGATCCTGTACGACAGTCTCCTGTTGGTGGCCGTTGAAATGCTGGCGGCAGCGCTCTGGCTGCCGCTCTTCGGCGATCATCCACCGGCTTCTCATCCGCTCTATCACTTCTATCAGGTCTTCCTGCTGCTGGTCGCGCTCGCCTTCTTCGTCGGCTTCTGGCTGCATGGCGGCCAGACTCTGGGAATGCGTGCCTGGCGCTTACGCCTGCATAGCTCGGCCGGCGGCCCTCCGTCGCTGCGGCAGTCGCTAATCCGGTTTGGCGTCGCCATCCTCTCCTGGCTGCTGATCGGCCTCGGCTTTCTCTGGTCGCTCCTGGAGCCGCAGCGGCGCACCTGGCACGACCTTGCCTCCGGCACCATTGTCCTGCTTGAAGCAAAACCTGCCAAGCAAGTGCGGTAACGGCCGGGCTTGCACCGATCGTCGCGGCGCTTCATGGTCGGTGCCTCAGCATGCGGCCAAGGAAGCCTGTTGCAGCGGCCGTGATTCTCTAACGACAGCGCTGTCCGCAGCGTAGCCAGGCAGCAATGCCGCTACCGAAGGGCTCGACTTCTGCCAACCGCCGGCGGTCCGACCGGGGTTGTTGGACTTATCGCAAGATGCATGGCCCGCTCTCTGGGGACACGAGCCATGCATTGCCTTCCAGGGTCAATCGTTGGTGGCCAGCGGCTCGACGACAACCGGCGGGCTCTGCTCTCGCAGGCCCCCGCCCAACGCCCGGTAGAAATCGATGGAATTGGTCAGCCGCAACTGCCGCGTCTGCACCAAATCTTGCTCCGCGCTGAACAGTTCCCGCTGTGCGTCCAAGACATCCAAGTAACTGGCGACGCCGCTTTCATAGCGCTGCTCGGCGAGCGCCAGCCGCTCGGCTTGGGCGGCCCGCAGCCGCTCTTGAGCCGCCACTTGTTCTTCCAAGTTGTCGCGCGCGACCAGGGCATCGGCGACTTCCCGGAACGCGACCTGGATGGTCCGCTCGTACGCGACCACTGCCTGACTCTTGCGCACCTCCGAAAGCGCCAGATTAGCGCGGTTGCGGCCGCCATCGAAGATCGGCAGCGAGATCTGCGGCATGAATAACCAGGTCCCGGTCCCGGAGCCGAACAGATCAGAGAGCTCGGCCGACACCGTGCCGATGCTGCCGGTCAGCGAGATCCGCGGAAAGAAGGCCGCCCGGGCAGCGCCGATGTTGGCATTGGCGCTGATGAGTTGCTGCTCGGCAGACCGTATGTCCGGCCGCAGGGTCAGGAGATCGGACGGAAGACCTGCAGGTATATCGGCTAACAGGCGCTGATCGGAGAGCGTGAGCGGAGCCGGCAGGCTCAGTTGCTGTAGCGGAGTTCCCACCAGCACCGTCAACGCGTTGACCGCCTGCGCCTGTTGCCGGGCGAGCGCTGCCGCACTGACTCGAGCCTGCTCCAGCAGCGTCTCGACCTGACGCAGATCCAAAGCCGAGGCAGCGCCAGCTTCGAACCGCTGCTGGGCGAGCTGATAGCTGGCTTCTCGAGCCTGTACCGTCCTCCGCGCCAGATCCAGCTGCTCGGCGAAAGCCCGCTCAGCCAGATAAGCGCGGGCGACCTCGGCTACCAAACTGATCTGGGCCGAGCGGGCGGCTTCCTCGGTCGCCAGATACTGAGCCAGCGCCGCCTCGCTCAGACTGCGCACCCGGCCGAAGAAATCGAGCTCGAAGGCTGAGACACCAAGTGCTACTCGGTATTCACTGAAGGTGTTCGCCTCTCCAGTTCGCGATATCGATTCTGAGGTACGCGCACGGCTAAAGCTGCCTTCGCCAGTAATGCTCGGCAGCCGCTCCGAGGATTGGATGTTATAGCTCGCCCGAGCGGCCTCGATATTAAGCACTGCGGACCGTAAGTCCCGGTTGTTCTCGAGCGCAGCTTCGATCAAGGTTTGCAGGCGCGCATCCTGGAAGAACTCGCGCCAGCCGATATCGACAGCTCGAATATCTCCCTGGCCCGTCGTCGCAACCGGATAGGCATCTGCAGTAGGCGATTCCGGTCGCTCATACTTTGGCGCCATGGTGGCGCAGCCGGCCAGCAGTCCCGCTAGCAGCAGAGGGAGGATGAATGGCTTACGCATTGGTTTGCTCCTCAAGCGGGGCTGCCTCGACCGCCTCCTCTAAGGCGTGCTGTCGCTCGCTGCCCTGGAACAGCCGCCTGATCACCACGAAGAATACTGGCACAAAAAACACCGCTAGCACGGTAGCCGTGATCATGCCGCCCAACACCGCGGTACCAATGGCCCGCTGACTGGCCGAACTGGCACCGCTGGCCACGGCCAGCGGCAGCACGCCGAAGGCGAACGCCAGCGAGGTCATGATGATGGGACGGAAGCGCAGCCGCGCCGCCTCTACCGCCGACTCGATGAGGCCTTTCCCTTGGGCCTGCAAGTCCCGAGCGAACTCGATGATCAGGATCGCGTTCTTGGCGGACAGACCCACCACGGCGATCAGGCCCACCTTGAAGTAGATGTCGTCGGGCATGCCGCGCAGCAGCACGCCGAGCAGCGCACCGATGATGCCCAGCGGCACCACCAGCAACACTGCGGTCGGGATGGACCAGCTCTCGTACAGCGCCGCGAGACACAGGAACACCGCTAGGATGGAGAGCGCGTAGAGCATCGGCGCCTGCGAGCCGGCGAGTTTCTCCTCGCGCGATTGACCGGTCCACTCGAAACCGGTGCCCGGCGGCAACTGGGCCGCCAAACGCTCCATCTCGGCCATGGCCTCGCCGGTGCTGTAGCCCGGGGCGGCGTCGCCAGCGATCTTGAGGGTCGGGTAGCCGTTATAGCGGGTCAACTGCACAGGGCCCTGCTTCCACTCGACGCTGACGAAGTTGGCCA
>DASULL010000356.1:0-2487 GCA_036278215.1 Gammaproteobacteria bacterium
CTGGTCGTCCTGCAATATCTTCTCGACTCAGGACCACGCCGCCGCCGCCATTGCCGCGGCCGGCATCCCGGTGTTCGCCTGGAAAGGCGAGACCGAGGAAGAATACTGGTGGTGCATCGACCAGACGCTGACCGGCCCGGATGGCTGGCGGCCGAATATGCTGCTGGACGACGGCGGCGACCTGACCCAGCTGATTCACGACAAGCATCCCGAGTTGCTGGATGACATCCGTGGTGTGTCTGAAGAAACCACCACCGGCGTCATGCGGCTGTACGAGATGCAGCGCGACGGCAAGCTCAAGTGCCCGGCCTTCAACGTCAACGACTCGGTCACCAAGTCGAAGTTCGACAACCTCTACGGCTGCCGCGAATCGCTGCTGGACGGCATCAAGCGCGCCACCGACGTGATGATCGCCGGCAAGATCGCCGTGGTTTGTGGCTATGGCGATGTCGGCAAGGGCTGCGCTCAGTCGCTGCGCGGCCAGGGCGCCATCGTCTGGATCACCGAGGTCGACCCGATCTGCGCCCTGCAGGCGGCAATGGAAGGCTACCGGGTGGTGACCATGGCCGACGTCGCCGATCAGGCCGACATCTTCGTCACCGCCACCGGTAACTACCACGTCATCAACCACGATCACCTGGTGCGGATGAAGCACAATGCCATCATCTGCAACATCGGCCACTTCGATAACGAAATCGATGTCGCCAGCCTGCGCCAGTATCAGTGGGAGAACATCAAGCCGCAGGTCGATCACGTCATCCTGCCGGATGGCCGCCGCCTGATCCTGCTGGCCGAGGGCCGACTGGTGAACCTGGGTTGCGCCACCGGCCATCCCAGCTTCGTCATGTCGACCTCCTTCGCCAATCAGGTGCTGGCCCAGATCGAGCTGTGGACCAACCACGCGGCCTACGAGAACGAGGTCTACGTCCTGCCCAAGCACCTGGACGAGAAGGTGGCGCGGCTGCATCTGGACAAGCTGGGGGTCAAGCTGACCCAGCTCACCGAGCAGCAGGCTAAGTACATCGGCGTCGCCATCGACGGCCCGTACAAGCCGGAGCGCTACCGCTACTAAGCCGCTTGGCAGCAGGGGCTGCTCACCACACAGACGCAGAGAAAGGCAAGGGACTAACCGCAAAGACACCACGGCCGGCGCAGCCGGACGGACGGCTTTAGCCGCCCGCAGGCCGAGTCAGGGCCACGAAGGAACACAAAGTAAAGCTTCTTTCTTTGTGTGCTTGGTGCCTTGGTGGTGGATCTTCCCTCTCTTCTTCTCTGTGCTCTCCGTGTCTCCATGGTGAAAACGCCCCGCGCCCCTCAGGAATCGAATTATGCAATCCCAGAAAAGACACCCGCAGGTGTTCAGCTGCGAGTTCTTCCCGCCGAAGACCGATGAAGGCCTGCAGAATCTCCGCGCTACCCGCGAGCGGCTGGCGCTGTTGCGGCCGCGCTTCTTTTCCGTCACTTACGGTGCCGGCGGCTCTACCCAGGAGCGTACCTTCGATGCCGTGCGCGAGATCCAGCGCGAATCCGGCATTGAAGCGGCGCCTCATTTGTCCTGTATCGGCAGTAGCCGGGCGCAGATCCGAGAGATCCTGGCGCAGTACCAAGCCGACGGCATCCGCCGCATAGTCGCTCTGCGCGGCGACCTGCCGTCCGGCAGCCCCTCGGCCGGCGAATTCCGTTACGCCAACGAGCTGGTAGAGTTCATCCGCGCCGAAACCGGTGATCGGTTCCGCATCGAAGTCGCCTGCTATCCGGAATTTCACCCACAGGCAGCGGACGCCGAGCAGGACCTGCTCAACTTCAAGCGCAAGGTGGAGGCCGGCGCCGATGCGGCCATCACCCAGTTCTTCTACAACCTGGACGCCTACCTGCGCTTTGTCGAAAGCTGCGAACAGCTCGGCATCGACATTCCCATCGTCCCTGGCATCATGCCGATCGGCAACTTCAAGCAGCTGGCCCGCTTCGCCGACGGCACCGGCGCCGAGATCCCGCGCTGGCTGCGCAAGCGGATGGAAGCTTACGGCGACGACCGCGAGTCGATCCGCGCCTTCGGCTTGGAGGTAGTGACGGAACTGTGCCAGCGGCTACTGGGCGCCGGCGCGCCGGGGCTGCACTTCTACACCATGAACCAGGCAGCCCTTACCGAGGAAATCTGGCTGCGCCTTGGCCTGACCGAGCGCGCCGCCCAGCAGTAAGGCCACGACCAACCATGCGCAACGCCGACCTGATCCGCCGCGATCTGAATGTGCTCTGGCACCCCTGCAGCCAGATGAAGGACCACGAGTGGCTGCCGCTGATCCCGATTCGACGTGGTGATGGTGTCTGGCTGGAGGACTTCGACGGCAAGCGCTATCTCGATGCCGTCAGCTCCTGGTGGGTCAACCTGTTCGGTCACAGCAACTCGCATATCAATGCTGCGTTGCGCGAGCAGCTCGACCAGCTGGAACACGTCATCCTCGCCGGCTTCTCCCACGAGCCGGCGGT
>DASULL010000357.1:0-3471 GCA_036278215.1 Gammaproteobacteria bacterium
GCCGACCACGCCCCGGCGCGCCAGCGCGTGCGCCGGCGGCGAGTTGGCGCCGTCGTCGCCGATCAGCTGCACGCCTACTGTGACCTGCCGCAGCAGCGGATCGTCCAGTGATCGAACCAGCGGGCCGTTCACGCGGGTGACGAACACATAGCCGGAACGGTAGTACGGCGTGGTGGTAAGCAGCATCTCCATGTTGCTGGGCACACCCGCCACCAGATCGCACTCGCCGGCCTTGAGGGTGTTGCGGACGAAGCCGCGCCGCTGCGCCCACCAGGTGTAGTGAACGGTGGCGCCGAGCTCCCGCGCCACCAGCTCGACCAGCTTGTTCTCAAAGCCTTCACCGGCGCGGTTGGAGAACGGCAGGTTGTTGGGATCGGCGCAGACCCGCAGCTCGCGGGCCGAGGCGCCGCCGCCCAGCAGGAGGGCGAGCAGCAGAACGGCGACCTTACGGCAGACGGAACACATACAACGTTCCACCCTTGGCGGTGTGATCCGGCAGGTCGCGCATGGCGTTGACGAAGCCGAGCGCTGCTGTGCCATCGCGCTTGTCCAGATCGCCGGCGACGATGGCGCCGGACCAGCCGCCGACCCCGGACAGGATCGCCACGTACTGCTTGCCATCTGGCCCCAGGAAGGTAGTCGGCTGGCCGATGATTCCGGAGCCGGTGCGGAACTGCCACAGCAGCTTGCCGCTACGGGCGTCGAGCGCCTTGAACCAACCCTCCATGGTGCCGTAGAACACCACGTCGCCGGCCGTCACCAGGGTGCCGCTCCAGACCGGGAAATTCTCCTTGAGGCTCCAGGCCTTGCGGCGGCCGCTGATGTCCCAGGCGCTGAACTCGCCCCGATGCCCACCGGGACCGGGATACATGCGCACCTCCGCCCCCAGGTACGGCGTGCCGGCGATGTAGTTCGCCTCGGTGGCTTCCAGGTCCATGCAAAGGTTGTTGTGCGGCAGGTACAGCAGGCCCGTGCGCGGCGAGTACGCTGACGGGTTCCAGTCCTTGCCCCCCGGCGCGGCCGGGCAGAGATCGCGCATCACCTTGCCGGTGGTCGGCGCCTTGGCGGCGTTGTACTGCAGCCGGCCGGTTTTGAGGTCGACGCCGGTACTGGTGGTGATGTGGACAAAGGGATCGGCCGACAGCACTTCGCCGGTTTCCCGGTCGAGCACGTAGACGTAGCCGTTGCGCTCCGGCCGCACCAGCACCTTGCGCAGCCGGCCATCGACAGTCAGATCCAGCAGGATGTTCTCGTTGATGCCGTCGTAGTCGTACAGATCGTGCGGGCTCCACTGGTAAAACCAGCGGGCCTGACCGGTATCCGGATTGCGGGCGAAGATGCCGGCGGTCCACTTGTTGTCGCCGGGCCGGAGCTCGGCGTTCCAGGTGCCGGGGTTGCCAGTGCCGTGGTAGATCAGGTTCAGCTCAGGATCGTAGGAGATCCAACCCCAGACGTTGCCGCCGCCCAGCTGCCAGGCCTGCGGCGGCCAGGTGCTGACGCCGAGATCCTTGCCTTTGTCCTGATCGTAGAAGGGCTTGAACTCCGGGCCGATCAAGACGTCCTGGTCGGGTCCGGTCGTGAACGCCCGCCACAGCTCCTTGCCGCTGTTCGCATCCAGGGCGGCGATCCAGCCGCGCACGCCCAATTCGCCGCCGCTGTTACCGACGATCACCTTGTCGCGCACCACCAGCGGCGCCATGGTCATGGTCTCGCCGATATTGATCTCGCCCAGCTTGGTCTTCCAGACCTCCTGGCCAGTCTTGGCGTCCACCGCCACCGTATGGTTGTCCAGGGTGTTGAAGTAGATCCGGCCGTTGGCGAAGGTCGGGCCGCGATTGACTACGTCGCAGCAGGCTACGCCCTGAGCGGAGGCGTCGGGCTTCGGCTCGTACTTCCACTTCGGCGGCGCACCAGGCTTGGTCAGATCCAGCGCATAGAGGATGTTCGGGTACGGCGTGACCAGATACAGGGTGCCGTCCACGACGATAGGCGCGGACTCATGGCCACGTTCGGCACCGGTGGAGAAGGTGAACGCCACCTGCAGCTGGCCGACGTTGCCGCTATTGATCTGTTCGAGACCGGAATAGCGGGTACTGGCATAGTTTTTAGCCGGCATGGTCCATTGGCCATCCTCGGCCGGCGCCGCCGCGGACGGCGGCATAGGATGGGCCGGTTGCTGCTGCGCTGGCAGGTATCCGGGAAATGCGGCAAGGATAAAAGTCGCTAGCCACGGCCGCAGCGCTGATTGCTTCAAGTCGTGTCTCCCGCAGTCTCGGTGCGCTAGCCTTATCTGTTGGCCCGCAGGAAGAACCTCAAGACGCATCAACCACATGGCCCCGCCGTCCCCACAGCCCGCGGCCGGGGTCGTAGCCGAGCACGGCGAGCGCGAAGCAGAGCGCCAACGTCGCCAGCACCACGGCCAGCGCTTGCGGCTGCAGCCGCAGGTACAGCGCGAAGCGGATCAGCTCGATGGCGTGGCTGAACGGGTTGACCGCCGCCAGCGTCGCCAGCAGCGGGCTGGCTTCCGCCAGCCGCCACAGCGGATACAGCGCGGTCGAGGTGAAGAACAGTGGGAAGATGACGAAATTCATGACACCGGCGAAGTTCTCCAGCTGCCGGATCAGCGCCGACAGCAGCAGGCCCAACGCCCCCAGCAACAGCCCAGCCAGCAGCAGGGCCGGCAGCACGGCGAGGTAACCGAGCGCCGGCGGTCGCACCTCGTAGAACCAGGCCACCGCCAAGAACACATAGACCAGCGGAAGCGCCGTCAGCGTCGAGGCCAGCAGACGGGCGAACAGCAGGTACCAGCGCGGCAGCGGACTGGTCAGCAGCACCCGCATGCTGCCCAGCTCGCGGTCGTACACCATCGCCAGCGAGCTCTGCATGCCGTGAAACAGCAGTATCATGCCGGCCAAGCCCGGGGTGATGTAGACCGGGTACAGCACGTAGGTATCGTACGGCGGGATGATCGACAGCCCGAGCACGGCGCGAAAGCCTGTGGCGAACACCAGCAGCCAGACTAGCGGCCGCACCAGCGCAGCGACGAAGCGGCCGCGCTGGTGCACGAACCGCAGCCATTCCCGTCGCAGAATGCCGACCAGTGCACGCCAGTAGAGCGTGCCGTTCATGCCGCCCGCCCGGTCAGCCGTTCGAAAGCGGCGGCAATCGCAGCGACGCCATGGGCGCGGCAGAGATCAGCCGCCGCGCCGGTCTGCAGCACCCGGCCCTGGTGCAGCACCACCACCTGATCCTGCCCCGCCACCTCGTCGAGCAGATGGGTGGCCCAGAGCACCGTGAGTCCCTGCTCGCGGACCAGAGTCCGGACGTGGCCGAGGATGGCTTGGCGGGCCTGCGGGTCCAGGCCGACAGTCGGCTCGTCCAGCAGCAGCAGGCGCGGCTGATGCAACAGGGCGCGGGCCAGTTCCACCCGCCGTCGCTGGCCGCCGGACAACGCCCGCACGGGACGATCCA
>DASULL010000358.1:0-6971 GCA_036278215.1 Gammaproteobacteria bacterium
GGCGCTGGCTGGCCATGAGGTGGAATACGAAGGCCGCGGCTATGTGTAATCGGCCGACGTGGTCAACGCCGGTTTCATCGAATCCGACATTTCGCGGGTCGAAGTGCAGGTGGTGTATGACGAGCTTGCCGCTCTGGATGATGCCGACGCGGTCGATATCACCCGCATCACCCGCGAGGTCAGTCCGGCCAACCCGTTCGCGCTGAACCTGATGCGCATCTCCGTCGACGGAAAGCCGATCGATGACCCGAACAAGAGCACTCAGGATGTGCAGCGCTGCACCGACGTCGCCTTCGACCAAGCGAACGTACAGTTCAAGTTCGACAACCTCCTGCTCAAGCCACGGTTGAACGTTACCGCCTGGCCGAATGCCATTCGTTACCAGGACGACGAGGCAACCGAGTTCCCCGACAACCTGGTCCAGTTCAAGGCATACAGCAACTACCCCGGCTTTATCGCCAAGGCCGAGGTCCGCCTGTTCTACACGGAGCAGTCGACCCGTGACGAGCCGCTCGCCGTCGTGCCGATCGAGCTGCATGGCAGCGCCGAGTGGCAGGCCGAGTTCGACACCTTCGAGGCGCCGGGGCGCGAGCTCAAATATCTGCTGCGGGTGTACAACGACAAGGGTCTGTTCGACGAGACCGAGCCGCAGCCGCTGTGGCTGGTCGACCGCATCACCACCGAGTTGCCCGAGCACGATCCCGAGCGGGAGCTGCTGGTCGGCTACGGTGAGAATCGGCTGGCGCTGCAGAACATTCCGCTGAAGGGCGGCACCATCACCGTGCACGGCAAGGACATCCCGGCCGAACACACGGTCTGGATCGCCGGCGACCCGGTGCCGCTCGGCAAGGAGCGCGATTTCGTCACCGAGAAGATCCTGCCCGATGGTCTGCATACCGTGGAAGTCGCGGTGATCGACACGTCCGGCAGCGGCACGCTGTTCCTGCGCGACCTCGAGCTGAAGAAGAACGACTGGTTCTACGTCGGCATCGCCGACCTGACGGTGTCGCAGCACGATACCAGCGGCCCGGCCCAACTGGTCACCAACGACAAGGCCCACTACGACAACGACCTCGCCGTCGATGGCCGTCTGGCCGGCTACGTCCGCGGTAAATTCGGCGACGACTGGCAGCTCACCGCCAGCGCCGACACGCGGGAGGGCCCGGTCAAGGACCTGTTCTCCAACTTCATGGATAAGTCGCCCGATGCCCTGTTCCGGCGCATCGATCCCGACTACTACTACCCGACCTTCGGCGACGACAGCACGGTGGAGGAGGGTGCCCCGACCATGGGCAAGTTCTACCTCAAGCTGCAGCGGGAACAGGACTACGGCCTCTGGGGTAACTTCAAGGTCGCCTATGTCGACAATACCCTGACGCACGTCGATCGCGGCCTCTACGGCGCCAACGTGCATCTGCAGTCGGAGGACACCACTAGCTTCGGCGAGCTGCGCTACCTGATCGACGGCTTTGCCGCCCAGCCGGGCACGATCGCCAGCCGCGACGAATTCCGCGGCACCGGCGGTTCGCTGTACTACCTGCGCCACCAGGACATCCTGGTCGGCTCCGAGCGGGTGCGGGTCGAGGTGCGCGACCGCGACTCCGGCTTGGTCATCGGCGTCAAGACCCTGGTGGCGGGGCTGGACTACAGCATCGACTATCTGCAGGGCCGCATCGTCCTCACCCAGCCGCTGTCCGGCTCCGCCGGCAGCGGCATGCTGATCGACAACGCCGCCGGCGGCGACAGCGAGGTCTATCTGGTCGCCCGTTACGAGTTCACGCCCGGTTTCGACAAGCTGGACAACATCTCCAACGGTGGCCGTGTGCACTACTGGTTCGGCGACCACCTGCGGCTCGGTGTGACCGCCAATCACAACAAGGAGGCCGGCGAGGCCAGCGACCTCGGTGGGGTCGACCTGATCCTGCGCAAGAACGCGCACACCTGGGTAAAAGTTGAGGGCTCGCGCAGCAAGGGCGAGGGTGTCGACACCCTCTTCTCGCGTGACGGCGGCTACACCTTCGATGGCACCGAGGGGCTGATAACGCCCAACGACAAGGCCAGCGCCTACCGCATCGACACCAGCCTCGGCCTGTCCGACCTGCATTCCAGCCTCAGAGGCCGGGCGACCCTGTATGCGCAGTCGGTCGGTGCCGGCTATTCCGCTCCCGGCCTCATTACCGACCGCGACGTCGACCAGATCGGCGGTACCCTCGCCGTACCGGTGACCGAGCGGGTCGAGGTCAAGGTCAAGGCCGACCGCAAGGTGCAGGATCGCGGTCTTGAGACCGCCGCCGCCGAGGTCGATGCCGCTTACGCTTTAGACGACAACTGGACCCTGAGCGCCGGTCTGCGTACCGACACCCGCAAGGACAAATCGCCGGTGGTGCCGCTCACTCAGGAGCAAGGCGATCGCACCGACATCGTTGCTCGTGCCACTTACGACACGCGGGAACGTTGGGCGGCTTACGGTTACCTGCAGGACACCGTCAACACCACCGGCAACCGGGATGAGAACGCCCGGATTGGTGCCGGCGGCGCCTACCAGGTCACCGACCGCTTCAAGCTCCTCGGTGAGGCTTCCACCGGCGACCTGGGGGAGGCCGGCCGGCTCGGTACCGAGTACCTGTACTCCGACCGCACCACGCTCTACTCCAACTACGGCCTGGAAAACGAGCGCACCGACAACGGCGTGCGTGCCCGCAAAGGCAACCTGGCTTCCGGCTTCCGCATGCGCTACTCCGACACCACCAGCATTTACCTGGAAGAGCGCTACGCCCATGGCGACGTGCCTACCGGCCTCACTCACGCCACCGGTGTCGATCTCGCTCCGAACGACCGCTGGAACTTCGGTATCAACGCCGACTTCGGCACGCTGCGTGACCACAATACCGGCGCCGAGCTTGAGCGGCACGCCATCGGCGTGCGGGTCGGCTACGGCTTCAGGGCGGTGAAAGTGGCCAGTGCGGTCGAGTACCGGGTCGACAACATCGAGTCGGTCGATCTCAGCGTGTCCGAGCGCACCACCTGGCTGCTGAAGAACAGCATCAAGTATCAGATCAACCCCGACTGGCGCTTCATCGGCAAACTGGATCACTCGCGCAGCGAGAGCTCGCAAGGCGAGTTCTACGACGGCCGCTACACCGAAGCTGTGGCCGGCTACGGCTATCGCCCCATTGGGCACGACCGCCTCAACGCGCTGCTCAAGTACACCTATTTCTACAACCTGCCTTCGGCCGGGCAGGTGACGGGCAGCAGCAGCGCCACCTCGTTTATCCAGAAGAGCCACATCTTCTCGGTCGATACCATCTACGACCTGACCGAGCGCTGGTCGATCGGCGGCAAGTACGCCTATCGCCTGGGCCAGGTCGCTCTCGACCGGGCCGATCCCGAGTTCTTCGACAGCCGGGCGCATCTGTACATCGTCCGCGTCGACTGGCGCTTCATCAGCCGCTGGAGCGCGATAGTCGAAGGCCGTCTGCTCGACCTGCCGGACGCCGGCGATAGCCGCAGCGGCGCTTTGGTGGCGCTGTACCGCCAGCTCGGCAACCACATCAAGGTCGGCGTCGGCTACAACTTCGCCACCTTCTCCGACGACCTAACCGACCTTGACTACGACAACCAGGGCGTCTTCATCAACCTGATCGGCAGCATTTAGAGCCTATCGGCGTAGTACTGGTTCAGGTTGGCGGTAGTGGTGGCTGCTAGCGCAGCCTCTCGGGCCTAAATATGGAGCGCAGCGGAATAACGGCCGCAGGCCGGCCCGAAGGGCGAGCGCAGCGAGTAAGGCCCACTAGGCTCTTCAGGGTCCTCCCACAGGGTGCGCTAGCAGGGGCTGGCAGCCTTCTTACTGTAGGAGGGGCTTTCAGCCCCGAGAGCCGGCGCAGCCGGCATAGAGGTGGCAGCCAAGACCGCGGTTGGCTGCACCAGACGATATGGCAGTTGAAGGCGGTGCGCCGAACACACCCTATGAGAGCTGCTAGACCATGCGCCGCTGGTCCTGAGACAGGGCACCAAAGTTAATTAGCCACGCCAATCAACTCTCCCCTAGCTCAAAACATAGCCTAACCTGCCGCCCCTTCAGGCTCCGCCGCCCGGTGCCACAGCAACCGCAAGCACAGTGCCGGCGCCAGCAGGAATACGGCAAACAGCCAGCGCGCTGCGCTGGCCACAGCCATTTCGCCGCCGGTCGAGAGGCCGGCCAGGTTTACCGTCAGGCCCGCCAGCGCCGCGCCGAATGCCGTGGCGCAGAGCTGCACCGTCATGATCGAAGAAGCCGCCAAATCCTGTTCGTCGCTGGGCGCGGCATGCAGCACCCGCGAGGCCAGGTGCGGAAAGGCCAGGCCCACGCCCATGCCGCCGGCAATCAACGCCAGACAGGTCAGTAGAGAAGCACCCCAGCCGGTATCGCTTGGCCACGGCAGGATCACTGCCAGCACCGCGAGCGAGATCAGCGACAGCACCGGCGCCGCGCGCAGCGTGATCACCAACTGCCGCCCCTGCAGCCCCGAGCTGGCGAGCGAGCCGATGGTCCAGCCCACCGACATCAGCGCTGCGATATAACCGGCCTGCAGCGGCGAGCGGCCGTGCAGCACCTGCAGAAACAGGGGCACGAAGATCTCCGTGCAAGTCACCGTCACCGCCAGCAAAGCCGACATTGCATACAGCGCGCCCAAGGGCGAGGCGATCTGAAAGCTGCCTCTGGGCAACAGCCGCTGTGGGGCTCGAGCATCGGTGCGCATCAGGGCGAATATCAACAAGCCAGCCACGAGCAGACTCGCCAGACTCCATAGAATCTCGCCGCTGACGCTGGCCAGCGAGGCTGCCAACACCGCCACCGTCAAGAACACCAGCTGCCGCGCCGGCAACGGCGAGCTGGGCGTTTTGGCCGCGTCCCGCTTGGGCAGCACCAGCACCGCCGCTGTGCCAAAGAAAGCAATCAGCGGGATCAACGACCAAAACGCCGCCCGCCAGATGCCAAATTCGGCAAACACCCCGCCGAGCGCTGGCCCCAGCAAGGTCGCAATCCCCCACATTCCCGAGATCATCGCCATCGCCCTGGGCCAGAGCGGTTCGGGAAAGACGATGCGGGTCATGGCATAGGGCAGCGACACCAGCATGCCGCCTCCCAGGCCCTGCACGCCGCGACCCACCAGCATCACCGGCATCGACCACGCTGCGGCGCAGAGCAAGGCCCCCACCGCGAACACCAGGCCCGCCAGCGCATACGCTGCCTTCGGTCCGGCTCGGCTCAGCAACCGTGCCGACAGCGCCGCGCCGACAATCGAAGCGACTACATAGACGGTGGTGTTCCAGGCGTAGTAATCGATGCCGCCGATATCCTGCACCACCGACGGCAGGATGGTGGTGGAGATGTACAGATTGACCGCATGCAGCGCCACGCCGCCGCTGAGGGCGATGGAGAGCATGAGGTTGGCGCCGGCCAGCAGCTCACCCCAGCCGGAAGTAGACGGGCTGTCACAGGTTTCTGGATTGGAAGTCTGGTTCATCAGGCAAGCAACGAAGGAGTTAGGGGCATCGAGCTCGTCCGGGCGCGCAAGCGCGGCTCGGAAGGAGCGGCATGATGCCATGGTTGCGCCATGCCTAGCTGAACGTCTTCGGCTATAAGCCCGCTGCCGGCAGCTACACTGCCATAGAGGGCCTGGCGCTAGGGGTGAGCGTTGCGCGATTCCAGTTGCTGGTCTTTTTTCGACAATAACGATGGAGAAGTTGGTTGTGAGAGTCAGTAAAGTTTTGACGTTCTGCTTTGGCCTTGCCCTGCTTGGATCAGGTTATTTTCTAGGCCAGAACGACGCGCTTTTGTCTCCAGCCGAGGCGGCTGCGGCGCCGGCCAAGACCAAGGTCGTCTATCACATCAGCGACGCGAAAGGCCAAGCCCTGGCCGGGCTGCGCAACATAAGCAATCACCTGGATACGGCTCCCGACACCGAAATCGTGGTGGTTGCCCATGCCGATGGCATCGATTTCCTGATGACCGACTACGAGGATGCCATGAATGTCGAGCCGCTGATTTCCACGCTGGAGTCGCGCGGCGTCAAGTTCGAAGTCTGCGAGATCACTCTCAAGCGCAGGAATATCGGCAAAGATGAGTTCATGCTGTTTATGGAAGAAGATAATTTCGTGCCGTCGGGAGTGGTCCGGATAGCGGAACTGCAAAGCAAACAGGGCTTTGCCTACCTCAAGCCTTGAGGTTTTAATTACCAGTCAGGGGCTGCGGACCACAGATCCATCCACGTCTCCGTTGGGGAGGGCCGCCAGCCAGCCGAGCCGGTCGAGGTGACTGCCTACCCCACTCCTGTCGAACGGTCGGCCTTCGATTCAAGCGCAGAGAGAAAACGGAGAAAAGCGATGTTTGAAGGCGGATGTTTGTGTGGCGAAGTGCGCTACCGGGTCGACGGGGAGCCGCTTGCCGGCATGGCTTGCCACTGCCGGGACTGTCAGTATCTCTCCGGCGGCGGCGAGGCCAATGTCGTGGTTGTTCCGCGACAAACGCTGTCCGTAACAGCAGGCAAGGACCGCGTGTTTCGTTCAACCGCCGAGTCCGGGACGGAGGTGTGGCGGTCGTTCTGCCCCACCTGCGGCACGCCGCTGTTCGCCGGCAATGCCAAGAGCTCCGAGTTCGTGGCGGTTAAAGCCGGCAGCCTGGATGATCCTGCCCTGTTTACCCGGCAGGGGCATGTCTGGGTCAGCTCGGCTCCTGCCTGGCATCTGATGGAGCCCGGCTTGCCGACGGCGGAAAAAAATCCAAGCTTCCTGTGACCTTGCCGACTGTGGGCAGCGGTTCTCAGCCGGCCGCGCTGAGCTGCGCCAGCGCTTGCTCAATCGCCGCCTCGTCGGTTGGTCGGACCAAGCGCGCTACTTCCTGGCCGTGGCGGAGAAAAATGAGCGTCGGCCAGAGCTTGACGCCGAACGTGCGGCCCAGGCGGCGGCCTCTGCCGTCCTCGATCTTGATA
>DASULL010000359.1:0-9900 GCA_036278215.1 Gammaproteobacteria bacterium
GCGCGCCGAGCAGCTTGCCGAGGAAAACATGCGCAGTATCGAGGTCCTGCGCGAAGAGCTACAGCGAAAGGAGGGCACGCAATGATACGGCCAAGCCTCGCACTCGTGCCTTTACTGCTCCTATTACTGAGCGCATGCGCACCTCAGCCCACCAAAAGCGACACCCTGCAACAAGCTCAGCAAGCCGTCGGCGAAGCAGAAAGTAATGCGGCGGTTTCCCGTTATGCGCCGGTCGCGCTGCGCGATGCGCAGGAAACTCTACGCCATGCGAACAGGCTCGCCCAGGAGAGCGCTGATAAGCAGGATGTCGATCATTATGCCTATCTTGCTTTGAAACGGGCACAGATCGCCCAGGCACAAGCCCGCCGTGAAGTACTGGCGCAGTCTCTCCAAAACGCTGAGCAACAACGGGCACAAATCCAACTGGAAGCGCGCGACCGAGCGCTCGAGCAAGCACGCCAGGAAGCGGAGGCTTCCAAGAAGGCGCTGGAGGAGGCGCAGCGGGAACTGGCCGACCTGCGGCCCAAGCAGACCGAGCGCGGGCTGGTGTTGACTCTGGGGGAGGTGCTGTTCCCCTTCGACAGCGCCGAACTGCAGGCGGGTAGTCAACGGGCGCTGGATCGCCTGGCACGCTATCTGCAGGCGAATCCAGGGAACAACATCCTGATCGAGGGCCACACCGACAGCACCGGCGACGCTGCTTACAATCAGCGCCTATCGGAGCGCCGCGCTGAAGCGGTAGCACGGGCGTTGGCCCAGCGCGGCGTCGACTCATCACGCATTCGCGCCGCCGGCCTGGGCGAGAATTTCCCGGTCGCCGATAACAAGACCGCGGCCGGGCGCAGCGAGAACCGCCGCGTGGAAGTCGTGGTAGCGCAGAACAAGATGCCACAAAGCCGGCAGGAGATGCAGCAGGCTCAGAAATAAGTCCGTCGGGCAGACAACTGGAGCCGGGCGCCGCACCGCCCGGCTTTTCTTTTGCGCTTCCCCCGGCGCATGATGCCGCTTGTCGCAGGGAGCTACTAGCAAGAGACAGGCATGAATTCTTCGAAAAGCTGGCTGATCATCGCCGGTATCGCTATCGCCGCCTATCTGCTCTATCTGTTGCAACCGATTCTGATGCCGTTTCTGGTCGGCGGGGCCCTGGCCTACTTCGGCGATCCGGCAGCCGACCGGCTGGAACGGCTGGGGCTCAACCGTACCCTGGCGGCCAGTATGGTTTTCGTCGTGCTGGCGCTGGCGCTTCTGCTGATAATTCTGCTGTTGGTCCCCCTGCTGGCGCGGCAATTGGAAGAGCTCTATCAGCGCCTGCCGGACTGGTTACGCTGGTTGGAAGAGCAGGCCTTACCGTGGCTGGCGGCCACCATTGGCGTCGATCTCGGCACGCTGCAGCTGCGCGACCTGCAGGCCCAACTCAGCGCCCACTGGAGCGCTGCCGGCGGGATCGCGCGGCTGGTAATCGCCAAAACCACCAGCTCTGGCCTGGCTCTGCTCACCCTACTGGCGAATCTGGCACTGATTCCGGTGGTGGCGTTCTATCTGTTGCGCGATTGGGACCTGATTCTGGCGAAGGTCGATACAGTACTGCCACGCCGCTACGCACCCACGATCGCTATGCTGGCGCGCGAATGCGACCTCGTGCTGTCGGCTTTCGTCCGCGGGCAGCTGCTGGTCATGCTGGCGCTGGGCGCGATCTACGCCATCGGGCTGTGGCTGACCGGGCTCAAGCTGGCGCTGTTGATCGGTATGATTGCCGGGCTGGCCAGCATCGTCCCCTACCTCGGCTTTGCCATCGGCATCATCGCCGCCAGCGCCGCTGCATTCTTCCAGTTCCAGGAGTGGCAGATGCTGGTGCCGGTCTGGCTAGTGTTTGGGATCGGTCAGGTGCTGGAGAGTACCGTGCTGACACCTTACCTGGTCGGTGATCGCATCGGCCTGCACCCGGTCGCCGTCATCTTCGCAGTGCTGGCCTGCGGCCAGCTGTTCGGCTTTACCGGTATTTTGCTGGCGCTGCCGGTAGCGGCGGTGATCATGGTCTTGCTGCGGCATGCACACGACCGCTACCGGCTAAGCACGCTGTACAGCGGCGAGTAGCGGGCCGGCGTTACAAGGTCGGCATCTCCTGAATGTAGTCCCGCTCGTGGCGGCTCTGACAGTCGATGCAGCGGATCGCCGTCGGCATCGCCCGCAGCCGCTCGACCTTGATCGGCTGCCCGCAGTCGACACAGATACCGTAGGTACCGTTGCGCTGCCGCGCCAGCGCCGACTCGACGGCGTATAGCTCCTGCACCTGGCTATCCAACTGACGGATATTGAGATCGATGATCAGATCGGCGACCGATTCCTCGGCGGAATCGTGCACTCGTCCGGCCATCTCCTGCCAATGGACGTCGTCGCTCTCCATCAGCGCCTGATGAATCTCCTGGCGCAGCTTCTGGTGACGCTCGCGCAGCAGGACCTCGAATTCACGGAGTTCTTTTGCGGACAGATTTGCCGCCATCAGCTCGGTCTCCTTGTCGCCAGCCACACCCGGGCACCTGCGGGAATCTCCGGGGGTAGAATGGGCTCTAAGCAGACATGGCGACAGCATGACCTGAACCAAAGAAGGGCAGACAGATATGACAGGCGAACCCCGTGAGCGCGACCCGCGCCCGTTGCGGCCCGACCCTTCCGAGTGCTGCGGCAGCGGCTGTAATCCCTGCATTCTGGAAGTGTACGAAGACGAACTGGCGGCCTGGGAAGAGCGGGAGCAGCGCCGCCAGCAGGCGGCCGCAACCGGGGGAGACAACCCGGAAACCCTAACCGAGTCGATGAAGAGCGCCGCGGTTTCTGGCAGGATGCCGCCTTCACCCTGTGCAACGACGCAAGAATAACCATGAGCGCAAGCAAGATCCTCCAGACCATTGCCGCCGAACTCGGTGCCAGACCCCAGCAAGTGGAAGCGGCCGTCACCTTGCTCGACGAAGGCGCGACCGTGCCCTTCATCGCCCGTTATCGTAAGGAAGTCACGGGCGGCCTGGACGACGGCCAGCTGCGCACGCTGGAAGAGCGGCTGGTCTATCTCCGCGAGCTGGAAGAGCGCCGCGAGGCGGTGCTCAAGCTGATCGCCGAGCAAGATAAACTGACGCCGGAGCTGGAGCGCGACATCCGCGCCGCCGACACCAAGCAGCGGCTGGAAGACTTGTACCTACCGTACAAGCAGAAGCGCCGCACCAAGGGCCAGATCGCCATCGAAGCCGGGCTGGAGCCCTTGGCACGCGCTCTGCTGGCCGATCCGAGCCAGCAGCCGCAGGCGCTGGCGACCAGCTACGTCGACCCGGCCAAGGACGTGCCCGACGTCGCCGCTGCTCTCGAAGGCGCCCGCGCCATCCTATCGGAGGAATTCAGCGAGGACCCCGATCTCAGCGGCCGCCTGCGCGACTACCTCTGGCAGCATGGGCTGCTGTATGCCGAGGTGGTGGCCGGGCAGGAAGAGGCCGGCGCCAAGTTCTCCGATTACTTCGAACACGCCGAGGCGATCAAATCCATCCCCTCGCACCGGGCGCTGGCCCTGTTCCGCGGCCGCAAGGAAAAGGTGCTGCGGCTGAAGCTCGATCTGGCGCAGGATACGCCGCTGGACAGCAACCCCTGCATCGGCATGATCGCCGCGCACTTCGGCATCCAGAATCAGGGTCGCCCCGCCGATGCCTGGCTGTGGGATCTGTGCCGCTATACCTGGCAGGTGAAGCTGCTGACCCGGCTGGAGACGGATCTGTTCATGCAGCTGCGGGAAGCGGCCGAGGTCGAAGCGATCAAGGTGTTCGCCCATAACCTGCACGATTTGCTGCTGGCCGCGCCGGCCGGGCCGAAGACCGTGATGGGCGTCGACCCTGGTATCCGCACCGGCTGCAAGGTGGCTGTGGTCGATGCCACCGGCAAGCTGCTCATCACCGGCACCATCTATCCGCATGAACCGCGCCGCGACTGGGAAGGCTCCATCAAGACCTTGGCGGCGGTCTGCAAACAGCACGGCGTTGAACTGATCGCCATCGGCAACGGCACCGCCTCGCGCGAGACGGAGCGGCTGGTGGTGGAGATGCTGAGCCGCCACCCGGAAATAAAGGCGCAGAAAATCGTGGTGTCGGAGGCCGGCGCCTCGGTGTATTCGGCCTCGGCCCTGGCGGCCAAGGAGTTTCCGGAACTGGACGTGTCGCTGCGCAGCGCGGTGTCCATCGCCCGCCGGCTGCAGGATCCGCTGGCCGAGCTGGTGAAGATCGAGCCCAAGTCGATCGGGGTCGGCCAGTATCAGCATGACGTCTCCCAGACCCAGCTGGCGCGGACCCTGAACGCGGTGGTCGAGGATTGCGTCAACGCCGTCGGCGTGGACCTCAATACCGCCTCGGCGGCGCTGCTGTCGCGGGTATCGGGGCTGTCGGCCGGACTGGCCGAGAAGATCGTCGAATATCGCGACCAGCACGGCGCCTTCACCAGCCGCGCCGCGCTGCGGCAGGTGCCGCGCTTTGGCGATAAGACCTTCGAGCAGGCCGCCGGTTTCCTCCGCATTCGTAGCGGTGAGCAACCGCTGGACGCCTCGGCGGTGCACCCCGAGGCCTATCCGCTGGTGGAGCGCATCCTGGAGAAGTTCAAGCGCCCCATCGACCAGGTGATCGGCGACACCGCCCTGCTCAAGCAGGTACGGCCACAGGAATTCGTCGACGAGCGCTTCGGCCTGCCGACCGTCACCGATATCCTGAAGGAGCTGGAAAAGCCCGGCCGCGACCCGCGCCCGGCGTTCAAGACCGCCACTTTCCGCGATGGCGTCGAGACCCTGGAAGATCTGCGCGACGGCATGATGCTGGAGGGTGTAGTCACCAACGTCACCAACTTCGGCGCCTTCGTCGATATCGGCGTTCACCAGGACGGGCTGGTGCACATCTCCGCGCTGTCGGACCGCTTCGTCAAGGACCCGCGCGAGGTGGTCAAGCCGGGCGATATCGTGCAGGTGCGGGTACTGGAAGTGGATCTGAAACGCCGCCGCATTGCGCTCAGCATGAAGAGCGACAGGCCGGGAGAAGAGCGGCCGCGGGCTGCCGGCCGCCCGGCACCAGACCAGCGCCGCGCCACGCCGCAACAGCGACCGGCTCAGGCCGAAACGGCGATGGCGGCAGCCTTCGCCAAGCTCAAGCGGTAACCGAACGCGGGCCACCAGCCGCTGCCCCGGATGCTTGCTCCGGGGCAGGTTGCCGAGCCGTCACTTTAACCGGCCGAGCACGATTATTCTTGCCATACTGGGTTAGCCACCCCCACCTTCGGGGCAAATCATGGACGATCGGCAGCAAAGGATTGCAAGCAGATGAATCACGCTCTTGAACCGTCGCTGACAGCGCGCCCTCTCCCACCCCCCGGCCAATGGCAGCTCCAGCCCGATGACCGTGCCGGTTTGACCTATGAACGTGCCGAGCGGCGGCGGCCGCACGACCGCCGGCAGCAACGCTACCCGGTTCGGTTCGACATGCCTACCGGCATGAACGAACGGCGCCGGCAACGCCGCCGCGCCGTGTACGACCCGAGCCATCGTCGCTGGCCCGAGCCGCCGCAAGGCATAGACGTCTGGACCTGAAGCCGGTCAGCGCCGCAGCAGCACTCCGATCAGCGCACCGACACCGCCGCCGATCAGGTGGGCTATCTGGGAGGCGCTGCGGTCGCTGGCGAGCAGCAGCTCACCGCTGATAAAAATCGCCGCCAGCAGCAGAAAGGTGAGCGGCAACGTGCCAGCCCGCAGGTCGGTCATGGCAGTCAGGGCAAGCAGCATGAACACCACGCCGCTGGCGCCCAACAGGGTGGTATTGAACAGCAGCACGTTGGCCAAGCCGGCCGTGACCGCGGTAACCAGCATCAGCAGGAGCAGCCAGCGGCCGCCGTAACGCGCCTCCAGCATCGGCCCAAGCAACAGCACGAACGTCAGGTTTCCTGCCAGCTGCGCCCAGCCGGCATGGCCGAGCGGATGGCTGAACAGGCGAAACCAGTGGGCTACGCTGCCCCAGTCGATCGAGCCGGCCACCGCGAAGTATCGGTAGGTCAGGCGCGGCATGATGGTGGCATTGAGCACCAGGATCAGGATGGCGAGCAGGGAAAAAGTCAGGATAACGGGCGCGTTATAGCGGATTCTCATTGGTATCGTTACTTGGCAGCTACAGAAGGCGCGCCAAGCATACGGCAGCACGCCTTCATGCAGCCAGCCCCGACATCCGGCAAATCTTGCGCGCGCTCCCGACCGAGCCGGAGCGGCCTAACCCGCGCTAGCCGCCGGCTTCACAGTTTGCTTGAGGGAGAGCTACCGCGCTGGCTGCCCAGAGGGTTTCGAACAGCGCCTTTTGCACCCCGGCGAACTCCACGCTCTCGATCAGCAGCGCGAAATCCTCCTGCCGCGATGAGATGCAAGCCACTTTGTTGTCGTAGATATAAGTGGTCATGGTGAAAGGCTCTTTTGACGGCGAGAAGCGCACTTCGCGCAGCTCTTCCGCCAGGCTGAGCCAGATATTGTTGACCTCTTCGGCGGGATTGCGCACCACCCGAAGCTTCAAGCCGGCAGCGATGCGGCGCTGGATATTGTGCCGCATGTAGGCTTCGCCCGGGACCTTCAGCAGCTCCACCATGGAGAGGATGCCGCACAGCTCGCCAGAGCGGCAGGTCAGCGTGTCCTCCATGACCGTGCGGATTCCTTCCACACCGGCGTAATAGCGAACCTTCGGCTTGAACGCAGAACGGCTATAGACCGCCTGGACCTCGGGCAGGACCTCGTCGATCACTCGCCGCCGCTCGTCCAGGTTGCGTAAGAACACCGCGGGGTCCTCCGCCACGACATGCAGCCTGCCCGACTTCTCTACTTGCGTGACAAGTCCTTCACTGAGCAGACCCTCAAGGATGTCGTAGGCTGTGGTGCGGCCGATACCGGCGCGCGTCGCGATCGCCGTTACCGGAGCCTCGCCCAGCTCTAATGCCGCTAGGTAAAAACGCCCCCTCTTGCCGGACAGGCCCAGCCGGGAGAGCTGGTTCAACAACATCGCGATCCCCTCCAGTTTGTCGAATATTATTGACAGACGACATGTTGTCGAAAACTATCGACGGAATCAATCGTCATTGAGACAATTCCGGTTTGACAGGATCTTGCAGCAGAAATTATGCTCCAGGCGCTTACCTTACAGGGAAGTATGCCAGCCAAGGATGAGCTACGAATATTGTCGACTGACGTCGACAGTAAAATGAATCACGGGAGGACTGGCGTCGAGGCGGCGCAGTCCCTCCCGGTCGCAAAGCTCAGCGCTCTCTCAGTACCAAGAGCGCTCTTTGGAGGTGGTCATGCGTCTCTCAAGCAAATCCCTGGCAGCAGCGCTCAGCCTGACGGCTGCCGGTATCGCTCTCTCACAGCCTGCCGCGGCTACCGAACCGCTGAAGCTCGGCCTGGTGTCTTTCTACTCAGGCCCTGTCTCCGGCCCGGTTGGCATTCCTTCGCGCAACGGCGCCGAGATCATCATTGAGGCGATCAATAACGGCACGCTGCCCGCCCCCTACGCTGGCAAGGGAATCGGCGGCCGGCTGATCGAGCCGGTGTTCTCCGACGAAGCGGTGGAGCCGGTCAACGAGTTCCGCAACCTGGTGCAGCGACAGAACGTCGATGCCGTCGTCGGTTATGCTTCGTCCGGCTCCTGCGTCGGCGTTGCGCCGATCGCCGAAGAGCTGAAGGTGCTGACTCTGTTCTACTACTGCGGCACCACCCGGACCTTCGAGGAAGGCGACAAGCAGTACGTCTTCCGCACCATGAACTCGCAGGACGTCGAGAACATCGCCGCCGCCCGCTACATGCTCGAGGTGAAGCCGGATCTGCAGACCGTTTCCGGCATGAATCAGAACTATGGCTGGGGCCAGGAGTCCTGGCGCGACTTCATTAAATCGCTGCAGCAGCTCAAGCCTGGAGTGAAGGTGCTGAGCGAGCAATTCCCGAAGAGCTTCGCCGGCCAGTATGGCGCTGAGGTCACCGCGCTCACCCGCGCCGGCGCCGACGTGATCCACTCCAGCTTCTGGGGCGGAGACCTCGACGCCTTCCTGTTGCAGGCGGCGCCTCGCGGCCTGCTGAAGAAGCAGATCGGCGTGCTGACCACCGGCGGCACCGCGCTCGGCACCCTAGCCAAGCAAATCCCGAACGGCACTGTGATCGGCGTCCGCGGCAACGCTGACATGTTCGCGCCGAAGTCGGAGTTCAACGACTGGTTCCGCGCCGAATACGCCAAGAAGTACGGCACCGAGCCGACCTTCCCGTCGTACTACATGGCGCAGGCGGTGCTGGCGCTGAAGGCGGCCGGCGACAAGGCGGCTGCCCAGAAGTCGGCGGCTCCGTCCAATGAAGACGTTCGCCAGGCGCTGGTCGGTCTCGAATATGCCACCCCGGCCGGCCCGGTGCTGATGGGACGCGCCAAAGGCCACCAGGCCGTTACCGAGATCGCCTACGGCCAGTTCAAGCTGGAAGGCGGCAAACCGACCTTGACCAACGTCCGTCGCTATCAGCCCGACTGCGTAGTCCCGCCGGAAGGTTCGAAGAGCCTCGAGTGGATCGAGGCAGGCTTCCCCGGCGCCAAGTGCGACTAAGTCTCTGACCACTACGCCCGGGCGCTGGCTCGCCCGGGCGTGATCTCCGTTGCAACCGGGGGCTCCGTCATGTCCTTGCTCATGGCCATCCTGATCGATGGTTTCATCTACGCGTCCTGGCTGTTCATCGTTGCGGCCGGTCTGACGCTGATCTACGGCGTCATGCGCGTGCTCAATATGGCGCACGGCAGCTTCTACGCCATTGGCGCCTACACTTCCGCTTCGCTGGTCGGCTGGTACTTCAACCAGGGCCTACCCGAATTTGGCAGCTTCGCCGTGATGGCAGTCGGTGCGGTGATCGCCGGCATCGTCGCCGGCGTCATCACCGAGCGCGGCGTGCTGCGTTTCCTGCACGGCAGGGCCGAGGTCGTCATGGTGCTGGTGACTTTCGGCGTGCTGCTGGTGTTCGAGGATCTGATCATCCTGCTCTGGGGCGTGCAATCCTACTACGCCTATCAGCCGTATGGGCTGCTGGGTAGTACCGACCTCGGCGACATGACCTTCGTGAATTACGACCTGGCCATGATCGGCGTCGCCGCAGCGATCGCCACGGCCCTCTGGTGGGCGCTGAACCGGACCCGCCAGGGCAAGCTGCTGCGCATGGTCATCCATGACCGCGAAGCGGCGGTGGCGATGGGCATCAACGTCAAGCTGCTGTTCGTCATCACCTTCGCTATCGGTGCCGGACTGGGGGCGCTGGCCGGCGGGCTGGCGGCACCGTCGATCGCAGTCAATCCCGGCCTGGGCATAGAAGTCATCGTGCTGGCCTTTGCCGTCGTCGTCACCGGCGGTCTCGGCAGCGTCGAGGGCGCCGTGGTCGGCGCCATCCTGATCGGTCTGGCCCGCGCGGCAGCGGTCAATCTGCTGCCGGAAGCCGAGCTGTTCGTCATCTATGCGGTCATGGCCTGCGTGCTGGCGGTGCGTCCGCGCGGCCTGTTCGCCCTGGCCGGTGCGAGGAAGATCTGATGCGTTCTGTAGACAAAACTCCGTTGGCCATCGCGGCTGCGGCGCTCGCTCTGGTGCTGGGCAGCTTCGTCTTCCCCGCCTGGCTGAGCCTGATGGTAGTGACCATCATCGCCAAGGCGTTGGTCGTGGTTGGCGTGGTCGTGCTGATGCGCAGCGGCCTGGTCTCGTTCGGGCAGGGGCTGTACTACTGCATCGGCGGCTATACCGTCGGCCTGGCCGGGCAGTGGCTGGGAATCACCGATATCTTCGTGCTGCTTGGGCTGGCGATGCTGGCCGGCCTGGTTACCGGCGGCGTCATCGGCCTGATGATGA
>DASULL010000360.1:0-12838 GCA_036278215.1 Gammaproteobacteria bacterium
CCCTGGCTGTCGCTTCCGATCCGGACAGCGTTGACGAGGATCTTGTAGCAATCAAGCGACCGTTCACCGTAAAACGGCTGCTGGATGGCCTGACCCAAGTCTCGATACGGGACTTCCGCTACATGCCGGAGCTGGCCATTCACGACGACAGCGACGTGGAAACGATCGCCGGAGACATGATGGAGGCAGCAGCGCAAGCGGTACAGGTTGCGGTGCGGAGTGGTATCAGAGCCCTGGTGGTGGATGACAGCGCAGCGGTGCGCAAGATCATGGACATCCAGCTCGGGCTGTACGGCTTCTCGGCGGATTTTGCCGAAAGCGGCGAAGCAGCGCTCGGCCTGCTGGAACAGAAAGACTACGACGTGGTTTTTCTCGATCTCACGCTGCCGCTCATGGACGGCTACGACGTCTGCAAATCGATCAAGCGCTCCCGCAAGAACCGCAACGTCAAAGTCGTCATGCTGACCGGCCGCGGCTCTCGAATCGATCGCATCCGCGGCGCCATGGCCGGTTGCGACGCTTATCTGACCAAGCCAGTGGCCCAAGAAGAATTGGACGAAACCATCACCCAGCTTTTCCCGAAGGAGGAAAACAGTGTCTATCAGCAAGGTACTCGTAGTTGATGACTCTTCGGCGGACCTGCTCCATTTGAAGAAGATCATCGAGGACGCCGGCTACATAACGTTGACCGCCACATCCGGCCAGGAAGCGGTGGAAAAGGCGCGGACGCAGAAGCCGGATGCGATCTTTATGGACATCATCATGCAGGAGATGGATGGCTACGAGGCCTGTCGCGTGCTGTCCAAGGACGCGGCCACCAAGAATATTCCGATCGTTTTTGTTACCAGCAAAAATCAGAAAGCCGACCGTGTCTGGGCGGAAATGCAGGGTGCCAAAGCTTTCATCACCAAGCCGGCCAGCCAGGACGTCATTCTGAAAGAGCTCAACGCCCTGCAATAGGCAGGGACGCTTGCCAGCAGTCTGTCGGAAACGCCGCTAAGGAAAGCCGCATGCGAAGCACACCGAATACCGCCATCGAAACCTGCCGAACCGATAAGCAGAAACCCGATGATAACGGTGCCATGCAATCGGCTTTTGCCATTTCCCGACAGTCTGCCAGGTGAGTAGCGCGAACAGCAGCATGGCCGACAACAACGCCAAATCGCGGAGTCTTGGGCCCCGGCCGGTGGCAGCACTGAGCCGGTTCCCCGGACTGGCGCCGGAGGAGCTTCCGGTCGCCCCGGTCGAGCACAAGCCGGAAACGGAGCGATGGGCGGTTCCGCTCGGCCCTTACCGCCTGCTGGTGGAACCAGAGGTCGGTTGCGAGCTGAGCGAATGGGCGCCGGTCTGGCCGGTGCCGAATACGCCCCGCTGGATCAGCGGGGTAATGAATCTGCGCGGCACGCTGGTGCCGGTATTCGACCTGCGGCCGTTGTTCAAGGCGCAGGCCAACTGGTCGGCGCGCAACAAGAAGCTGCTGTTCGTTGTCGGCGCCGGCGAGAGCGCGGGCGCCGTCATCGCCGAGGGGCTGCCCTACCGGCAGCGGCTTAACGACGCCGAGGCGCCGGATGCCGTACCGGAGGATCTGCCGGAGCCGCTCGCGCTGCGGGTGAGCGCGGCGTACCGGCAAAAAGACGTTTTGTGGCTCGACTGCGACCTGCCGGGACTCCTGCAGGACCTGGGGACACGGGTTGAAAACAACATAGCGGGAGTCGAAGAGCATGAAACTCCGACATAAGATGCTGATAGGGTCTTCGTTGCTGGCGGTGTTGCCCGTGCTCGTTACGGCAACGCTGGTATCCGGGCTGTCAACCCGGCTGGCCGAAGGATCTTTGATCGAACAGGCTCGCGAACAGCTGACCACCATCCGCTCGCTGAAAAGCCAGCAGATCGACAGCTACTTCCAGCTAGTCCAAAGCCAACTGCAAGCGTATTCACACGACCCGAATGTGGTCGAGGCCCTGACCGACTTCCGCGACGCGCTTACCGGACAGGCACGAACCACCGCCACACCCGAGTTGCAGGCGGCAGTCAACGCCTACTACAGCAACGGCTTCGTACGAGAGCTGCGCCGGCGCGGCGGCGCGGCGGTCGAAATGCAGCCTTATCTCAGCGGCGTCGATAACGCCGCGCTGGCGCTGCAGTACCATTACATCGTCAAAAACCCCAGTCCGGCCGGCTTCAAGCACGAGCTCGACTACGCCGTCGATGGCTCGGGCTACAGCGAGGTCCACGCCGCTCACCATCCACGGGTGCGCGATTTCGTCGAATCCGCCGGACGCACCTCCGGCTACGACGACGTTCTATTCATCGACGCCAACACCGGTCGCGTCGTTTACTCTCTGGCGAAGAACCTGGATTTCGCCACCTCGCTGGAAGACGGCCCCTATGCCAACAGCCCGCTCGGCGACGTGTTCCGCCGCGCCAAGGCGGCACCGAGCCCGGATGACGTGGTGTTCTCCGACTTCCACTCCTACCTGCCGGCGTTTAACGCGCCTGCGGCGTTCTTTGCCAGCCCGGTATTCAAGGACGGTGTGCGCATCGGCGTGATAGCGGTCCGCATCTCCACCGCCCGCATCGACGACATCATGACCAGTGGCGGCGCCTGGCGTAGCGTCGGTCTTGCCGAAACCGGCGAAACTTATCTGGTCGGTGCCGAAAGCACCATGCGCAGCGACAGCCGCTTTCTGGTCGAGCAGGCGGACGCCTACCTCGCCAGCCTGGCCGCCACCGGTCTGGCGCCTAACCTGATAGAGCGCATCAAAGCCGTCAATTCCAGCACGCTGCTGCAACCGGTGAATACGCCGGCCGTCCAGGCCGCGCTTGCCGGCCGCAGCGGTTTCCAGCGAACCAACGACTACCGTGGCACCCCGGTGTTCACCACTTATGCACCGCTGCCGGTGCTGGGTGAAACCTGGGCCATCATCGCTCAGATCGACGAGTCGGAAGCCCTCGCGCCAGTCGCGGCATTGCGCAACCAGGTGCTGGCGGGCTCTTCCGCAGTCGGCCTGGGCCTGCTGCTGCTGGGCGGCGCCGCCGGCTGGCTGTTCACCCGCACCATCACCAAACCGGTGCAGCACCTGGAAAGCACGGTACGCAAGATCGCCGCCGGTGATGACAGCGCGCGCGCGCGGATGACGACCGGCGACGAACTGCAGACTCTCGGCGAGGCCTTTGACTCGCTGCTCGACGAGCGTATCGCCCAGTACGAGGAAAAAACCCGCGAAAACGAGCAGCTGAACAACGCCGTCATCCAGCTGCTGATCGCCGTATCGCAGCTCAGTCAGCACGACCTCACCGTCCGGGTTCCGGTAACGGAAGACGTCACCGGCCCCGTCGCCGACGCTCTCAACCAGATGGTGTCCGAGATCGGTGACCTGCTGAACGAAGCCGGCAGCGTCGCCGATCAGGTAGGCTGGGCGGCGCAGCGGGTGAAGGAGCAGGCCGACGCCGTACGCGAAATGGCGGCCGAGGAAGGAGTCGAAGTGGACGCCATGGCCGCCGAGCTCGAGGCTGCCGCCCGCACCATGCAGGAAATCGCGGCGCTGGCCCAGCGTTGCGACCAGGCGGCCAGCAGAGCTTCCGAAACCACCGGCACCGCGCTGCAGACCGTAAACGGCACCGTTCAGGGCATGGGCGTCATCCGCGAACTGGTGCACGAGACGGAAAAGCGCATCAAGCGCCTGGGCGAACGTTCCCAGGAAATCAGCGGCATCGTCGACATCATCAACACGCTCGCCGAGCGGACTCACGTGCTGGCCCTGAATGCTGCCATGCAGGCCGCCGCTGCCGGTGAAGCCGGACGTGGCTTTGCCGTGGTTGCGGACGAAGTCCAGCGGCTGGCGGAGAGCTCGCGCAACGCGACCTCGCAGATCTCCAATCTGGTCCACAACATCCAGATCGAAACTTCCGACACCATCAGCACGATGGGACGCACCATCAGCGAGGTGGTGGAAGGCTCGCGGCTGGCGGAACGGGCTGGCGAGCAGATGCAGCTGACCCAGGAGACCACTTCCGAGCTGGCCAGCGCGGTGCAGGAAATCGCCGGCGGCTCTAGCCGACAGGCCGATACCAGTATGCAGCTGCGCGAAATGGCTGCGAACGTGCAGCTCAGCACTCGCAAGACCCGGGAAAAACTGGAAGAACAGACGGTGCAGACGCACGCGCTGGTAACCAGCTCCGCCCAGCTGCGGCAGTCGATCGGCGCCTTCAAGCTGCCAGAACGCAAGCAGGCAGCCGAAGCGACGGAACCGAGGCTCGGCCACGGCTGAGATCGCGACCATGCATCACGCCGATGTTCTTGAGCTGCTGCGGAGCGAGGTCGAGGAAGCCGCCCAGCCTCTGGCCGCCGCCTTCGCCGCAATCGTCGCCGAGGCGACCGACAGCGCGGCGCTTGCCGAAGCGGTCGATGCGGCCAGCGTACAGGTTGACTGTATCCGCGCTGCCGCCGAAGCCGGCGGGCTGCTGGGCCTGGAGGTGGTCAGCGACCGCTTCCGGGACAACCTCGACCAGCTGACCGCTGCCAGCCAAGAACAGCGAGCCGCGCTGGACGATTCCCTGGCGCTCTGGCTCGAACGGGTGATGGCATATCTGCTGGAGCCGGGCTCGCCGGAAGCGCACCGGGAACTGACGCTGCTGCTGCGCCGCGATCTCTGGCCGTTTCCCTTCACCGACCATGAAGTCGAGCTCGTGCTGGAGCTGTTCGCCGAAACCAGCGGCGATGAGCCCACGGGCGAGCAGCCTGAGCGCTCACAGCACGTCGATCCTGCCGACGTCAGCCTGATCCCCGGCGACGATGTGCACCTGGAAGTACTGGAAGCCTTCCTCGCCGATGCGCCGCAACAAGCCGCCGAACTGGCGACGTGCATTCACGCCCTCGCTGCAGCGGGCGATGTAACGGGGGTCCTCGATCAGGCCAGGCGGCTAGCCCACACTCTCAAGGGTGCCGCCGCTGTCGCCGGCATCGCCGGCATCGCCAACCTGACGCACCACCTCGAAGACCTGCTCGATTATCTGGCCAAGGGCCGGCGTCGGCCCGGCCCCGGACTGATGGACAGTCTGATGCAGGCCGCCGATTGCCTGGAGGCCATGGTCGACGCCCTCACCGGCGCCGATGCGCCGCCGGACAACGCCATCGAAGTCCTGCAGTCGGTACTGGCCTGGGCGCACCGGATGGACCGGGGCGAGCTGAACGAACTGGACGCCGAGCCGCCGGTCGTGACCGCCGTCGCCGCCGAGCCGGCCCCCGCCAGCGAAACACCAGCCGCAACCGCGCTTACGGATGAGGCCGGCGGCGCGCAGTCGCTGCGCGTCCCGGTTGCCATGGTGGAAAACCTGTACCGCTTCACCGGCGAGCTCTCCATCTCCGGTGCGCAGTTGGCGGAAGGCCTGGCCCGGGTGCAGCGTCTGCAGCAGGCGCTGGCCGAGCAGGATAAGGTCATCCAGCAGCGACTGTTCGAGCTCGAGGATCTGGTCGACATCCAGGACGTCACCTCAGCCGGTTACCACCTGCGCCAACGTCAGGAAGCGGGCGACGAGGAATTCGATCCGCTGGAAATGGACCAGTACAACGAACTGCATGGCTGCAGCCGGGCGCTGACCGAAGCCGCCTCCGACTGGCGCGAGCTCAACTTGAGCCTGCACGACGAACTCGCCCGGCTGCGCGGCCTGCTCAACCAGCAGGGCCGTCTGCACCATGAGCTGGAAAACGCCGTCCTGTCGACCCGCCTGGTGCCGGTACGCACTGTGGCGGCACGGTTGCAGCGCAGCGTACGACAGGCCTGCCGCGCTACCGGCAAGCAGGCCGAGCTGCAACTCATCGGCGAAGAGCTGGCTCTGGACACCGAGCTGCTGCAAGCCCTGGTCGACCCGCTCGGCCACTTGCTGCGTAATGCCGTCGACCATGGCATCGAGACACCCGCTGCCCGCCTTGCCGCCGGCAAGGCGGAAACCGGCCTCATCCAACTCAGCTTCCGCCGCGACGGCAGCCTCATCGAAATCGTCTGCCGCGACGACGGCGGCGGTTTGGACCTGGCCGCCATTCGCCGCCGCGCCAGCGAACGCGGTCTGCTGCCGCCGGACGCGGATCCCGACCAGGACAGCCTGACCAGACTGGTGCTGCTGCCTGGCTTCTCCACCCGCGACCAAGTTACCCACACCTCCGGGCGCGGCATTGGGCTCGACGTGGTGCACGAAGGCGTGCGGGCGATGAAAGGCACCCTCAGCGTGGCCACCACGCCCGGCCAAGGCTCGACCTTTACCCTGCGCGTGCCGACCGCCCTGGTGACGGTGCACGTGCTGCTGGTGGAGGCGGCGGGGCAAACCATCGCCATCCCCAGCAGCGATCTGGTGCACGTGCCGGTCCCCGGCAGTTGGGAGCGGCTCGAACAGGACGGCAAGGCCATCTTCCGCGCCGGCGAAATCAGCCACCCGCTGCGCTCCCTGGCTGCTGTCATGGGTCGTCCCGACCCGAACGAGCCGAGCCTTGGCCTGACTCCGCCGGTACTGCTGGCGCGAGTCGACAACGATATCCATGCCCTGGAAGTCGATCGACTGGTCGGCAGCGCCCAGGTCGTGATCAAGGGGTTCGGCGCCAAGCTGCCGCAGGTCCGCGGCGTGCTGGGCGCGGCCATCCTCGGCGATGGTACGGTGGCGCCGGTGCTGGATCTCGCTGGCCTGATGCGGGCGCCAGTGATCGCTGCAGCGCTGACCGAAACCGCGATCAACACGGCCGCCGAGCTGGCGGAAGTGCTGGTCGTCGACGATTCGCTCAGCATGCGCCGCGCCTTGAGTCAGTTCCTGCAGGATTCCGGCTTCCGGGTGCGGCTGGCCCGGGACGGCATCGAGGCCATCCGAGCGGTGGAAGAGCGCCACCCCGATCTGCTGATCGTGGACCTGGAGATGCCGCGCATGAACGGCCTCGAGCTGACCGCGCACCTGCGTGGCCGGGAAGACAGCCGGCATCTCCCGGTCATCATGCTCACCTCGCGCAGCATGCAGAAACACCGCACCCAAGCCGACCTTGCCGGCGTCAACGCCTACCTCACCAAGCCGTTCCAGGAAGCCGAGCTGCTGGAAACCGTGGAAGGCGTGCTCCCGCCGCTGGCGGCACGCACCGCTTGAAGAAAGCCGGCTACTCCGTCTTGACCGCCTGCTGGCTGCTCTGCGACTGCGGCTTAACCGCACCGGCGAGATTCTTCACCTGCACCTGCTCGGCGCGCAACTGCAGCGCCCTGCCCTCCTGCCAGGCGTTGGCCCCCGCAGCTACCTCCGGCATGGGAATATCCGCGCGCGCCTGCTTCCTCTCTTCGACCGAAACGTCCAGGCGCTGATCGCGCTGTCGGAGCAGCTGTGGGTTGGTCTGGCCGTCCGCGATAAAGCCCATCATCAGCTGTGGCGTGCCCAGCGGCAGGCGGTCGCCCTGCTGGCTGTGCCAGGTATGCCAGGTCTTGCCGTAGGTGCTGACCAGCTTCTCCATCAGCTCGTGCTCGGCCCGCTGCGGCACGCCCGGCATGATCAGTTGGCCGCTCTTCACCTCGTAGTGGTGGCTGTGCCAAAGCGCCTTTTCTTCTGCCGGCAACTGCTCGAACAGGCGCTTGCTGATGATGTATTCGATGCCAACCAGTTTGGCGTCGTCGCCGTTGCCGTCGTAAATCGCACACTGGTGCATCTCTTCATTCAGCGCCGCGCAGAAGTGATGCGCTTCGAATTGCTCGGCCATATCGTCCGCGGCGAAGTGAAAGCCATCCAGGTACATATTGATCTGCTCGATCGGCGCCAGGTTCTGCAGCAGCTCGGCGCCGGCACCGAGGAGCTTGCTCTTAGCGGTTTCCTCCTTGCCCGGCGTGCTGGAACCAGCCGCCGCCAGCAGAGCCGAACCGAAAGCGGCCGGTAGTGCCACCAGCCCCAGCGCAGCCATTACCGTATAAAACCGGCGCATGCTGTTCTCCTGCAATCGCGGCCAATCGTGTCGACATCTGGCTGGCCGGCAGGAATTGCAACAGACCGCCGCGGCGCTCTCGCCCTGGCACGGCTCGACCGTGCTCGAAGCAGCCGGCAGCAAACCCCATGTCCCCACTTGCCATGGACACCGACGTCATCATCATCGGCGGCGGCATCGCCGGCCTTGCCTGTGCACTGGAACTGGGCAAAGCCGGGCTGCGGGTGACGCTGCTCGAACGCAGCGACATTCTCGGCGGCCGCGCCTGCAGCTGGACCGACCCGACGACGGGCGACCGCGTCGACATCGGTCCGCACATCCTTCTTACCGAATACCGCAACATGCTTCGCCTGCTGGACGAGCTGGGAACGGGCGACCGCATCGTCTGGCAAAGCGGCAAGTTCATCACTCTGGTCGACCAGCCGCATCCGGTCGCGATTTATATGGGCCAGTTGCCGGCACCGATGCACTTCCTGCCCAGCCTGCTGAAAGCGCCGCAGGTGTCACAGCTGGATCTGCTGTCCAACTACCGGCTGCTCTGGCAAGTCATGCGGCTGCGCCCTGCAGATGCGCTCGAACTCGACACGATCAGCGCCGAAGAACATCTGCGGCGCCTGGGCGTCAGCCGACGCATGATCGATTGGTTCTGGCGCTCGGCGGCGATGTCGATCATGAACGTACCCTTGGAGCACTGCTCGGCCGGCGCCCTGCTGAGCTTCTTCCGCTACATGATTGGGATCAGCGGCTATCAGGTCGGTTTTGCCGGCGAGGGCCTGGGCGACCTGTTCGCGCCTGAGGCAGCACGCCGCATCGAAGCCGCCGGCGGCCGCGTGCTGCTGCAAGCCGAGGTGGCGCGGTTGACCGGCGCAAACGAAACACTGACCGGCGTCGAGCTTGCCGACGGCAGCCGCATCGCAGCACCGCTCTGCGTCGCCGCCATCCCGCCCCAAGCCCTGCGGCCGCTGCTGCCGGAGCCATGGGTACAGCAGCATGATGTCTTTAAGCGCTTGGCCGACTTCAAGCCCAGCCCCTACATCAGCAGCTATATCTGGTTCGACCGCAAGCTCACCCACGAGCGCTTCTGGACTCGCGTCTGGTCGCCGACCAACCTCAACTACGACTCTTACGATCTCTCCAACATCCGCCCAGGCTGGGCTGAAAGACCTTCGGTAATCGCCAGCAACATCGTCTACAGCTACCGTGCTGCCGAACTTGCCGATGAAGAGGTAATCGAGGCGACGGTACAGGAAATTGCTGCGTTCGCCCCAGCCGCAGCCCAGGCGCAGGTCCGACATGCCCGGGTGCATCGCATTCCCATGGCCATCCCCGCCCCTTACCCCGGCTCCGAGCGCCTGCGCCCAACCCCCAGAACAGCTATCGACGGCCTGTTTCTGGCCGGAGACTGGCTGCAAACGGGGCTGCCGGCTTCGATGGAAAGCGCGGTCCGCGCCGGCTGGCTGGCGGCCGAGCAGATCCTCGTGGCGACCGGCCGGCCGCATCAGCTGGCGCTGCCGCCGCCGCCAGTGGAGGGCTTGGTGCGTCTATTGGCCGGCCATGGTTGACCGCCGCGCTCCGGCTCAAGAACGCGGTGCGTGCATGCTGATGTCCAGCTCATCCAGATGGAGCCGCCGGCCGCGGCCGAACCCCAAGGCAGCGAAAGGGCTATCCAGCGGCACTCGCACAGCCCCAGAGCCGAGGCCCCAGCGGGCGGAGCCACTGCCGCGAAACCAAAGCAACTTATTTTCCCGTCTGCTGTAGGCCGGCGCGAACACCGGCAGCCGCCCCAGACCCACCGGCTCGCTGTCTTCGAACACGCACAGTACCTGCCGTCCCTGCCTTACCACGGTCGCTGCGCCGCGCGCGCCATACTCTCGCTGGAAAGCCGCCAACCGCTTCGGCAGCGCCCAGATCTCCCGGCCGGCCAGCGCAGAAATCTCATCATCGACATAGATGTGGGAGATCCAGCCGCCGAGCCGATGACGCCGCCGCACCAGTGCAGGAATGACGATCAACTCGTGGTACTGGCGGGTAGAGCCAGCCTGGTAAGACGCCAGATAAACAGCGCCCAGGGTCCTGCCCGGCGCAACCGAAACCACCTCGAGCGCGGCCGGCACCAGCGGCCGTACCTGGGCGGTGGCAAGCAGTTGCAGTTGGAGCACCGCTTCTCCTCTCAGCCGCCACGGCACTGCCGGAAACTGCACCAGCTTGCCGGCTGCTGCGGCAGCCGCCAGCCCCTGCTCCTCAGGCAAAATCATGTCTGGTGCCACCGTGACGTGGTCGGTCGAGCGGGCATCTGTCAGCGATGGCTGCGGATCGCGCTGCTCAGTTCCTGCTTATCCATGCGGCTGCGGCCGGCGATCCCCAGCTCCTTTGCCAGGTTGTACAGTTCCTGCCTGGAGCGATCCTCCAGGGGATGGCTGGGATTGCCGGTACCCTGGGTCCGCTTGTTCGGCGTGCGGCCCTCTTCCCGCCGCCCTTTGTTCACCGTCCTTGCGGCAATCTGCTTTGCCCTCTTCTCGGCGACACCGCGCTCTTCCGAACTCTGCTTGATGTGCTCGTACTTGCGGCGGTCCTTGCTGCTCCACGATGGCATGGCACCCTCCTGACGCTTATTGGCAGCCGTGCGTGCGCAGCTCCGACGCCACTCGTCCACCCTACGCCGCACTTGAGTCAGGTATTGGCCGCGGCGGCGGAATCCAACCCCGGTTCTCGGCGCCCGCCAATACACCACACCCGCTCGCCAATGATGCCAACCAGGTCCGCTTGTCGATGAGTATGTGGTTTCCCACAAGGGGCTGTTCGCTCGCATTTGGCTAGAATCGCCCCCCACCATAAACCCGCCGGGGCCCAGCAGATTCAGCCTTTGTTCGGGTTCCAGCATCACGAGCCTGCTCCGCCAGTCATTGCTCGGCATGGTCGCCAGAGCGACTGCCGGGCTCACACGGCAGGCTCCAAACCTGAGGAAGGAACAGTCGATGCCACGACTGAAACCCATTATTTGGGCCAGCGCTATTTTGACCCTCGGCGCCACCGCCGCCGTATCGGCAGCAGGCGATATCGAGCGCGGCCGGCAACAGGCGGCGCAGACTTGTGTCGCCTGCCATGGCCTCGATGGCGCCGGCCAGGCAGCCGCCAAGTTCCCGCGGCTGGATAGCCTCGATGTCGGCTATCTGACGAAGCAGTTGCAGGATCTCAAGTCCGGCGCCCGGAAGAACGTCATCATGCAGCCTTTCGCCGCCAACCTGACCGATCAGCAGATAGCCGATGTTGCCGCCTACTACGCGGCGCAGACCGCCACTGTAGCCAGCCCGGCCGCAACCGACCCGGCCCTGATGAGCTTGGGTGAAAAGCTGGCCACGCGCGGCGACTGGGATCGCCATCTGCCCGCCTGCAAGTCCTGCCACGGCCCCGACAACCAAGGCTTCGGCAAGGACTTCCCGGCCCTGGCCGGCCAGCACGCCAGCTATATCGAAGCTCAGCTGCTGGCCTGGCGTAACGGCACCCGCGGCAACGACCCCTTGAATCTCATGCTGGCGATCGCCGAGCGCATGACCGATACCGACATCAAGGCCGCAGCGGCCTATCTTGCAGCGCAGCCGGCGAAGTGAGGGAAGCCACCATGACACACAGAATCCTGACGGCCGCTGCCTTCTCCCTGGTACTAGGCGGCCAAGCACTGGCCGAGCCGAAGGTCCCGGTCAAGCTGCCGGAGTTCAAGCCCGGCCAGTACGTGCATCAAGCACCGACGCTGGAACAGCTGGAAGCGGATCAGAGCGTCCACCCGGAACTGCGCAAGGTCATCAAGCGCGGCTACGATCTGTTCATGAACACCCAGCAGTTGCGCGGCGAGAACGTCTTCAACGACATGAACTGCCGCAGCTGTCACCTGGGCGAGGGCCGCAGGGAATGGTCAGGCCCGGTCTGGCCGGCCGCCACCACCCTGCCCGACTACCGCGGCAAGAACTGGCAGGTCAACTCGCTGGAAGAGCGGATCGCCGGCTGCTTCTCCTACTCCATGAACGGCAAGCCGCCCGCGTATGGCAGCGACACCATGCTGGCCCTGGTCGCCTACCACCAGTGGTTGGCCCGCAAGGCGCCGGTGTACGAGTCGAACATCGCCGGCCGCGGTTTCGGCAAGGTGGCGGAGCCGCCGAAGAAGCCCAACTACCAGCGCGGCGAAAAGGTGTTCCAGGAGAACTGCGCCATCTGCCACGGCGCCGACGGCCAGGGCCAGCGGGGGAGCGACGGCATTGTCCAGTTCCCACCGCTGTGGGGCGATGGCGCCTACAACTGGGGTGCCGGCTTGGCGCGGGTCGACACCATCGTCGCCTTCATCAAGCACAACATGCCGCTGGGTCAGCCGGGCAAGCTGAGCGATCAGGACGCCTGGGACGTCGGCTACTTCGTCAACGCCCAGGAGCGTCCGCAGGACCCCCGCTTTGAGAAGAGCGCCAAGTACACGCGGGAGAAGTACCTGAACTTCCACGGCCGCACCCTCTACGGCACCACCGTGAACGGCCGGGTACTCGGCGAGCACAGCAACACCGGCGAGAAGCCCTTCCTCAAGCCGGACGCCCTGCGCGCCCGCAAGTTCGACTAGGGTAGACGGCCGCGAGCAGCAAGGCCCGAAGCGCAAGGAGCCCAGAACTCCCCCAGCGCGCTTCGGGCCAGCTCTTTCTAGTCCAGGTGTTAAGTGAGCGTTACTGGCAGATTGGCAGAGCACCCTTCACGCTCTGGCCGCTCCTGCTCTTGTCGGCGCCCGGGGCTAATAGGCATTTTTATGCACCAGCCCGCACACAGGGGTCATGCAAATGATCCGCAGATCCAGCCATAACGACCAGTTGCGGATATACGCCAGGTCGAACTCGACGCGTCGACGCATATCGTCCGGCGTCTTGG
>DASULL010000361.1:0-2913 GCA_036278215.1 Gammaproteobacteria bacterium
TCGAAGTCGAGTTCCATCCGGCTGAGCAGATGGGTTTCGGTGTCGGTACCAATAATGGCGTAATGGTGGCAATGAGCGTGGAGGACGGCCTTACGCTGCAGTTTCGGCGGCTCGAAGTCAGCTTGTTTTTCCAGAAATTCGCTGAACAGGAAAGTATGGTCGGCGAGCCGTCGGGCCCTTGGGTCGTGCGGAAACAGCTTGGGCAGCTCGTCGCGGAAGGAGGCGACGCAGGCCGGCTCCAGCCCGACCACCGGGATGCCTTGCTGTACGTATGGCTCCAACGTGTCCATGACGGCGCGCAATAGCCGCTTGGCGCTCTTCAGCATGCCGATGTCGTACATCGGCCGGGCGCAGCAGAGCGCCTGCTGCGGCACCATTGGTCGATAGCCGGCCCACTCCAGCACCTCGACCGCCGCCTTACCGATTTCCGGACGGAAATGGTTGTTGAAGGTGTCGGCGAAGAGGATCAACGGCTTCCCGGCCTCGGCGGCCGGCCTGACCTGGAACCATTCTTTGAACGTGTGCGCCGCGTAGGGCGGCAGTTCCCGCTGCTGCGAGATGCCGCCGAGGAACTTGGCGATGCGGCTGACGCCGGCGCCGTGGGTGAGATAGTTAGCGAGCCCAGGTGCCTTGGCCGCCAAGCGCGACCAGTAATGGATCAGCCCCATGGCGTACTGCGGCGGCGGCCGGAGACGGCCGGCATAGTGATGCGCCATGAACTCCGACTTGTAGGTGGCCATGTCGACGCCGACCGGACAGTCGCGCTTGCAGCCTTTGCAAGCGAGGCAGAGATCGAGCGCGTCGCGGACGTGTTCGGACTTCCAGCCGTCGGTGAGGGGCCCGCCGTGCAGCATCTCGAACAGCATGCGTGCCCGGCCGCGGGTGGAATGCTTTTCTTCCCAAGTCGCCATGTAGGACGGGCACATGACGGTGCCGCCGTGGCGGCGGCATTCGCCGACCCCGACGCAGCGCTTGGCGGCGTGCACAAAGCTGCCATGATCTTCGGGATAGGCGTAAAAGGTGGCAGGCTCGCTGGGACGGAAATCGGTGCCGAAGCGGAGATTGGAGGTAATGGGGTAGGGGTCGACCAGCTTCCCCGGGTTCATTTTCCACTGCGGGTCCCAGATGGCCTTGAACTCGCGCATGGCCTGCATCAGGCGCGGGCTGAACATCTTTGGCAGCAGCTCGGCCCGTGACTGGCCGTCGCCGTGCTCGCCGGAGAACGAGCCGCCGTATTTCTCCACCAGATCGGCCATGGCGCCGACGAAGCGGCGGTAATGCTGGATGCCGGACTCGGTCTGCAGGTCGAAGTCTATCCGGGTGTGGATGCAGCCGTCGCCGAAGTGGCCGTAGAGCGAGCCGTTATAGCCGAATCGGTCCAGCGTCTTGCGGAAGTCGCGCAGATAAGGGCCGACGCGGTCCGGCGGCACGGCGGAATCTTCCCAGCCCTCCAGCGTGTCGGGCTGGCCTGGCGGAAAGGCGGTGACGGCAAGGCCCGATTCGCGGATCTTCCAGACCCTGGCTTGCTGCTCTTGGGCTACCAGGCAGACGGCGTCAACGTATCCCGGCCAGCTCTTGGCGGCAGCGATCAGCGCTTCGGCCCGCTGCCGGGCGGTGTCCGCATCGTCCTCGCCGATCTCGGCCAGCAGCCAGCCATGGCCCTGCGGCAGCAGTTGGCGGTCACGGCTCAAACGGCCTTGCTGGTCCAGGCTGTAGATGAGGCGATCGTCCAGCCCTTCCAGGGCGATGGGCCGATGCTCGAGGATCTGCGGCACTTGGTCGCCGGCATGATAGATGTCCTCGAAGCCGAGGACTACCAGCACCCGGTGAGTCGGGCTGTGCACCAACCGCAGCCGCGCCTGCAAGATGACCACGCAGGTGCCTTCGCTGCCAACCAGAGCCTGAGCGATGTTGCAGCCGCGTTCCGGCAGCAGATAGGGAAGGTTGTAGCCGGACACGCGCCGCGGGATCTGCGGATAGCCGCGGCGGATGTCGTCGGCGTAGCGATCCCGCAGGTCGCGCAGCTGCCGATAGATCTCGCCGCGCCGACCACCGGCGGCGATGATCTGGCCGAGCTCCTCCTCCGAGGTGGCGCCGACCCAGAAGCGCTCGCCGTCGTAAGTCAGTATTTCCAGCGCCTCGACGTTGTCGGAAGTGCGGCCGGCCATCACCGAGTGCGGACCGCAGGAGTTGTTGCCGATCATGCCGCCCAGGGTGTTGTGGTCGTGGGTGGCAGGATCCGGGCCGAAGGTGAGGTGATAGCGTTCGGCGGCATCGCGCAGGAAGTCCAGCACGCAGCCGGGTTCGACCAGCGCGCTGCGGGCAGCGGAGTCGATGCTGACGACATTGTGCAGGTATTTGCTGAAGTCCATCACCACAGCGGTGTTGCAGCACTGGCCGGCTAGGCTGGTGCCGCCGCCGCGGGACAATAGCGGCGCGGCAAAATCGCGGCAGATCCGTACCGTGGCGATGACGTCTTCGACGGCCTTGGGGATTACCACACCGATAGGCACCTGCCGGTAGTTGGAGCCGTCGGTGGCGTATAGCGCCCGCGAGCCGTCATCGAAGCGGACTTCGCCGGCAATGCGGGCAGCCAGCGCCGCGGCCAGACGCTGCGCCTTGTCAGCCGGGTAGGCCCGGGTCACCGTCTGGACGCGGCCGGCGTGGGAATGCAATTCGGGTTCCGTGACAGCCATAACTACTCCTCAGCTATTCGCGGAAATGGCGAACGACATCGCCGCGTAGTTCCAATCCCAGGCCGAGCCGGTTGCGATCCGGCCGCAGAAAACCATGGCGCGCCTCGGCCGCGCCCTCGAAGAACATGTGCTCGATCCGGACATGGTCGTGGAAGTATTCGATGTGACAGACCGCCGGCAGGGCGCAGCAGACGTGCAGATGTAGGCTAGGCGCAGT
>DASULL010000362.1:0-6470 GCA_036278215.1 Gammaproteobacteria bacterium
CGATTTCCAATCGCTCGCACTCGATCTTACCGTGCAGATAACCGCTGACGACGACGTGCTTTGCGTGGAGGGTGCCCTCGAAGTTGCCCGTGCCGCCGATCGAGATGTCACTACTCGATTCGATTTCACCCTCGATTGTTCCATCGATATGCAGGGCGGAATCGAGCGTCAGTTCTCCGCGGAATTTGCTTCCCGCAGCGATAATTGTCGTCCCGCCAGGCTGTATCTTTCCCTTACGGCTCTTGCCAGAGAATCCCATTGTACTCGTGTCTCCTTTTCAAACAGCGTTTCGTATTGGGCCAGTGTCCACTGCATGAACGGATCCGGATCCAGCCTGCGCTGGAGGTGCCGTACTTCATAGTGCAGGTGCGGGCCACTGGAAAGGCCGGTGTTTCCGGAGTAAGCGATCAGGTCGCCCTTGCGGACGAAATCGCCCATTTTGACTGCGAAGCGATCAAGATGTCCAAAGTACGTGCTGAATCCGAAATTGTGATTGATGATGACAAGGTTGCCCAGCCCGCTGGCATTATGATAGGCGGCCCATTCGATCACACCGTCGGCCGTCGCATATACCGGGGTGCCGGTCCTGGCGCGCAGGTCGACACCTGCATGAAAGGCTCGCATTTCTTTGACCGGATGTTGGCGGTAACCGTAGTTGCTGGTCTTGCCTTTATATTCCAGCGGATAGCCGCTGGGGATATTTTGCAGTAGCAGCATCTTCTCGATCGCCGTCTGGCTGGCCGTATCGAGTCGGACTTTGATATCCATCTCTGGATCGGTTTCCAAGCCGATCATCATTTCGATGTTGCCCAACTCGTCGCTGACCAGCGCCAGCTCTTTTTCCTTATCCGCAACGGCTTGCTGCAGTCGCTCGTGCTCTTCCAGCAGTAGTGCGAACTCGCCTTGGGTGAGCTGGCGTCGGATTTGCAGCTCGGCAAGTTCATCGTTGAGTCCGTCCACTCTGCTGCTGAGCCAGTAAATCAACCCGGCCCCGAGCAGTAGGGTGGTGGCTAAACATATCACCACGGCAAGCGCGTAGGTCTTTGCGATCTGGTGGATCGGAAAGTGGCGCGCGCCACGGAAGTCGGTGATCGTTATTGTAAACGTGTTTCGCACCGGTCAGCTTCCTGCTGCCGTCAGCGGCGTGCCGCCACGACAGGTTTCTTCATGCTGTGCTGGCCCTGGACTAACGCCCAGCGCAGACATAGCTATGATTGTTTTTCGTTCTGTGGCGGCTGCTGGCCGCCGGCTCAACATCGTCCTTGGCGAATATTAGCAGGTGTTACTAAATGGTCGGTGTTTTAATACTGAAATATTAGAATCAAAGATTTTAAGATTTTGAAATCGCTAGTTTTTTATCGGGCGATGACTCTGTCCAGTTCAACCTTGCTGCGCTTCCAACGCCTCCCAGCGGGTGTAGGCATTCTCTAGCTCCTGTTCCTGCCGCTCAAGCCGGGCTGTCGCCGTGGCGACATCGTCGGGGCGATCCCGGTAAAGAGCTGGGTCGGCCAGTTGTGCCTGCAGCATGGCGATCTCCGTCTCCAGTTCTTCGATCCGTTGCGGCAGGCTTTCCAGTTCGCGCTGCTCCCGATAGCCGAGTTTCTGCCGCGCCGCTGCCGGACGGGGCCGAGCCTTCGCTGTCGACGGCTGCTTTACTGCCGGCGCGGGTGCGGCAACCGTACGCTGGCGCAACCAGTCCTCGTAACCGCCGACGTAGTCGTTCACCACACCGTCGCCCTCGAAGGCGATGACGCTGGTACAGACATTATCGAGGAAGGCGCGGTCGTGACTGACAACCAGTACCGTTCCGGTAAATTCGATCAGCAGATCCTCCAGCAGCTCCAGCGTTTCGACATCCAGATCGTTGGTCGGTTCGTCCAGCACCAGCAGATTGGCCGGCTGAGCGAACAGTTTGGCAAGCAGCAGGCGGGCACGCTCGCCGCCCGACAAGGCCTTCACCGGGGTGCGGCTACGATCTGGTGCAAACAGAAAGTCCTGCAGATAACCAATGATGTGCTTTGGCTTGCCATTGACGAGTACCGTGTCGCTGCCTTCGGCGACGTTGTCAACGACACTTTTTTCTTCGTCGAGTTGATGGCGAAGCTGATCAAAATACGCCACTTCCAGGCGGGTTCCAACCCGTATTCGACCTGAGTCTGGAGCCTGCGCACCCAGCAGCAAGCGAATCAGTGTGGTCTTGCCGGCCCCGTTAGGACCGATAATCCCCACCTTGTCTCCTCTTAAAATGGTGGCGGAGAAATTTTTTATCAACAATCGGCCAGCTACGCTGTAGCAGATGTTCTCTGCTTCCACCACCAGCCGGCCGGAGCGTTCCGCTTCCTGCAGCGCCAGCTTGGCGGTTCCTTGCCGCTCGCGCCGTTGGCGCCGTTCCTCACGCATGGCCTGCAGGGCACGCACCCGACCCTCGTTACGGGTGCGGCGGGCCTTGATGCCCTGCCGTATCCAGGCCTCCTCCTGCGCCAGCCGCTTGTCGAACAGTGCGTTCTGGCTGCTCTCCGTCTCCAGCGCAGCCGCTTTGCGGGCAAGATAGGTGTCGTGATCGCCGGGATAGCTGGTGAGCTGGCCGCGGTCCAGTTCGACGATGCGGGTGGCCAGCCGTTGCAGAAAGCGCCGGTCGTGGCTGACGAACATCAGTGCGCCAGGGAAATCGAGCAGGAAGCCTTCCAGCCAATTGATCGCTTCGATATCGAGATGGTTGGTCGGCTCATCCAGCAGCAATAGGTCTGGTTCCGTTACCAGGGCGCGTGCCAGCAGCACTCGTCTTTTCAGGCCGCCGGAGAGGGCGGAAAAACTCTGGTTCGGATCCAGCTCCAGCCTGGTCAGTACCTGTTCCACCCGTGGCCCCAGGGTCCAGCCATCGGCCGCATCCAGGCCGTGCTGAACCGCGCCCAGTTCCTCCAGGCAGCTGCTGTCGCCGGCGGCCAGTTGTTGGCTGAGTTCCTGATGTCTTGCCAGCAGCGCGCCGATTTCGCCAAGCCCGTCGGCAACGACGGCAAAGATGCGCCCGTCCAGCCCGGGCGGGACGTCCTGCGGCAGTGCGCCAATCCTAAGCCCCGACATGCGCTGAATCACGCCATCGTCGACGCCGATGTCCCCGGCGATCACTTTCAACAGGGTCGATTTGCCGCTGCCATTACGTCCGACCAGGCAAACGCGCTCACCGCGCTCGATTTGAAAATTGGCATGGTCCAGCAAGGGAGCGGCGCCAAAGCTGACATTGACGTCCGCCAAGCGCAGAAGAGTCACGGGGTTGCACCTCGTCGTTGTGAGGCCGCCGCTGATAACGGTGGTCGATAGCGCGTCAGGGTATCATGCGCTGCCGCCAGGATGTTCAGCAGGCGATGGCTGTTGAGGGCGCGATCCATCAGGCGCTTCGCGAACCCGTAGGGTCAGGCCGCGGTAGATGCTGCCATCGACGGCAGCGACGGGATCAACGTCGCTGGTTTCCTCCAGTTCGATCAAGGCGAAGCACTTGAGTTCGCCCAAATCGCGGTCCGAGCCGATAATGACGGAATGCACTATGCCGAACGGTTCGAACAGCGGACGTACATCTTCCTCGGTTGCCTCGAACGGCAGTTGGTCCACATAGATCGATTTCATTGGTGTCTCCAGTGTGTCGTGCGTGTGGACATGGGATCATGAGAAGACTATTTCAGCCGTGTTGCCGGTTGAGCAGGCAGCGAAGAATGAGGGCAGGTAGCCGCCATGACAGACATCAGTGATTCGGATCGCGCACCTTTTGACGAGCTGGGGCCGGATCAGGTGCTTGATGCGGTAGAGGCTGCCGGGTTCCGCTGTGACGGGCGTTTCCTGGCACTGAACAGTTACGAGAACAGGGTCTACCAAGTGGGGTTGGAAGATGCGGCCCCGGTAGTGGCGAAATTCTACCGGCCGGGCCGCTGGAGCGACGACGCCATCCAGGAGGAGCATGCTTTTTCGATACAGCTCGCTACCGCCGAGATTCCGGTGGTCGCGCCACTGGAAATAGCCGGCGAAACCCTGCTGCGGCACGATGGTTTCCGCTTCGCCGTGTTCCCGCGCCGTGGCGGCCGCTGGCCGGAGCTGGACGATCCCGCTACACGCGAGTGGCTGGGTCGGTTTCTCGGCCGGATTCACGCCCGGGCGGCGACCGCCGCTTTCCGTTTCCGGCCCGTGCTCGACCGCGAGACGTTCGGCGTCGAGCCGTCGAATTATCTATTGGAGGCCGGTCTGATCCCGCCCTACCTGACTGCCGCTTACCGGACGTTGATCAGCGACCTGCTCACCCGTATCGACGATTGCTACGCCCGTGCCGGTCAGGTGGCCTACATCCGCCTGCATGGTGACTGCCATCCGGGCAACATTCTCTGGACCGATGCCGGTCCCCACTTCGTCGATCTTGATGACTGCCGCACCGGGCCTGCGGTACAGGATCTGTGGATGCTGCTCTCGGGTGATCGGGCCGAGCAGGGGCTGCAGCTGTCCGACATTATTGCCGGCTACGAGGAATTCTATGATTTTGATCGGCGCGAGCTGCATCTGATCGAAGCGCTGCGGACCCTGCGTATGATCCACTACGCTGCTTGGCTGGCCCGGCGCTGGAGCGACCCGGCCTTTCCGCAGGCGTTCCCCTGGTTCGGTGGCGATCGCTACTGGGAAGAGCACATACTCGCGTTGCGCGAGCAGGCGGCGCTGCTCGACGAGCCGCCGCTGGTGATCTGATGCCTGCTACGCTGGCGATCACAGCGCCGCCCTTCGAGTACCGGCTGCGTTACAGCCGCCGCCGTACTCTGGCGTTGTATGTCTATCCGGATCAGCGGGTAGAGCTGCGTGTGCCGCTTGGTTGTCCGGATGAGGTGGTACGCACGTTTCTCGCCGAGCGCACTGGCTGGGTGCAGCGCAAGCTGCAGGAGTTCTCCCGCCAGCCGCAGCGGCCGGTGCGACAGTTCGATCTCACCGAACCGCAGCCGTTTCTTGGTGTGTGCTATCCACTAGTGGTCATTGGCGAACGGCCGCATGGCGTCTGGCTGGCGGCCGATCAGCTGCTCTTACGTTGCCGCCAGCCGGTGGAGGCAGGGCGGCTGCTGGCGGACTGGTATCGGCGGCAGGCGAGAGTGGTGCTGGCCGAGCGGCTCGATTTCTGTCTGGAGATGATGGCGCGCTTCAAGTTGCCGCAGCCGCGGCTGCGGATTCGCCGCATGAGCAGCCGCTGGGGCAGCTGCTCGCGTCGCGGCGATGTGACGCTCAACCTCGACCTGATTCGTTACCCGCTACGGTTGATCGACTATGTGATCGTCCACGAGCTATGCCATCTACGCGAGTTCCACCACGGGCCTGCCTTCTATCAGCTGATGGACGCCGCCCTGCCAGACTGGCCCGAGCGCAAGCGTGAACTGCGCGAGCTAGCCAGAAGCATGGTGCCGTGGCCGGAGCACGGCTGAAGAGAGGGGGCGTGCCCGTTCCCAGGAATAGGGCTTTTATTTCTGCGGCTGGGCCGCTTTGGTATCGCTTGCCTCGATCATTTTGTTTGGCGCCGTTAGCGGACGAGGGTCCATGCCGGCCCAGCGGCCACTGTAGATCAGGGTCAGAGTGGCGAGGAGAAGAAACACGACCAGGGTCGGGCGGGTGATATTCATGTGTCACCTCGAACAGTTCTTAGAATTGGCGGCCATGGGAGCCGTTGCCTCCAAGAATTGGAGATGAGGACGGGCGTAGAGTTCCCCAAATGAAAAAGCCCCGGCGAGCGGGGCTTGCGATTTACTCGGCCGCGGCCCGGCTGGACCGCTTGCGCTCGTGTTCCTTGAGGAATTTCTTGCGCAGGCGAATATGGTTGGGCGTGACTTCCACCAACTCGTCATCGTCGATGAATTCCAGCGCCTGTTCCAGGCTGAGCCTGATCGGCGGCGTCAGGATGATGTTCTCATCGGAGCCGGCGGCGCGGATGTTGGTCAGCTGCTTGGCCCGCATCGGGTTGACCACTAGGTCGTTGTCGCGCGAATGGATGCCGATGATCATGCCCTCGTACACCTCGGTGCCCGGCGAGATGAACATCCGGCCGCGTTCCTGCAGATTGAAGAGAGCGAAGGCCAGCGCCTTGCCAGGACCGTTGGCGATCATCACACCGTTCTGACGGCTGCCGAAGCTGCCCGACTTGACCGGGGCATAGTGATCGAACACGTGGTAGATCAGGCCGGTGCCGGAGGTGGCGGTCATAAATTCGGTGCGGAAACCGATCAGGCCGCGCGACGGGATGATGTAATCCAGCCGTACCCGTCCCTTGCCGTCCGGCACCATGTTTTGCAGCTCGCCGCCACGTTCGCCGAGCTTTTCCATGACGCCGCCCTGGTCCGTTTCCTCGACGTCGACGGTCAGCTGCTCGAACGGCTCCTGCTTGACGCCGTCGATCTCACGGATAATGACCTCCGGCCGGGAGACGCCAAGCTCATAGCCCTCGCGTCGCATGTTTTCGA
>DASULL010000363.1:0-9842 GCA_036278215.1 Gammaproteobacteria bacterium
TGGCTCTGCGGAAGTCGCGGTCGTTGCGCTCGCTACGCGTGCCTGGGAAGTCTTCCAGCAACGGATCGTCAAACTCGACTTCCCCATCATCCAGAATGTCTTGATAGTCTGCGTCGGTCCCCATGCGTGCATCTCCTGAAAACGTTGGCCTGAGTCGGCTGCGATAACAGCCCATGGCCGTTAGGAGCGCTATATACAGACTTTTCTCGGCGACGAGAAGACCCTGTTTCATTCTTTAGCCAACTGGGGCCTGCCGCCGGGCCTTGCAACCGGTTTTTTCTGATGGATCGTGGTCGGCTGGGAGAGGGAAGGTGGCTTTAACCGCCACCGTTACGGCCCCGCTGCAGACGGCGGTTGAGCTCGAGCCTGCGCTGCAGGGCAGCGAGGTCATCGATGCCGCGCCGCCGGGCGGTCTGGAGCAGCAGGAGCAGCAGCTCGCCGGTAGCCAGAGCGTCGGCGGCTGCGTGGTGGCGCTGGCTGACCGACAGTCCGAACTGCTGCAGCCAGCTATCCAGGGTTTCCCGGCGTGGGCGGCGCTCCGGGAAAATGGCCGGGGCCAGTTCCGCGACGTCGATAAAGAGGTTGGACAGGGAGGCGCCGAGATATTGGCGATAGGCGCGCTGCAGCATGGACTGGTCGAACGGCGCGTGAAAGGCGAGCAGGGGGCTGTCACCGATGAAGTTGCTGAAATCGGCCAAAGCCGCCCGTGGATCATCGCCCTGGGCGATCTCGCTGGGCGTGATGCCGTGGATCAGGACGTTGTCGAGCGAGCGGCTGGTGTCGGCGTGCAGGGTGCGTTCGAACTGCTGGGTGAAATCAAGGCCGAGGCGCTCGATGACGACGGCCCCGATCGAGATAAGGACGTCGTGCCGCATGGACAGACCCGTGGTTTCCACATCGACCACCACCAGCCGCGCCTGGTGCAGTGGCTGGCTGGGCCACGGCGGTGTCTGGAAGCGGCTCAGCCAATGGCGAAAACGGTGCAGCCTGGTCATAGCTGGTACTTGAGCTCCAGTCGGCGCTGGAAGCGGCGGGCCTGGCGAAAAGCCTCCTTCAGGCTGCGGCGGTCGATGTCATGCAGGGTATCGGGATCGAACCGGTTGCTGAGCGGCAGATTCTGCTCTGCCTGCTGGCGATGGTTGCGCATCCGCAGCAGTTGTATCAGCGTAAAGGCGCTTTTCCAGACTTCGGCGTCCCTTCTGTTAATAGCGCCGGCATCGACCAGCCCGTCCAGCCGCTGCAAGGTGGCCGTCTCGCTGCGGTTGTACGCCAGCGCCAGTAAGCGGACACCGTCTACCAGTGGCGTCAGGCCTTCCAGCTTGAGGTCCATTGTTTCCTGATTGCGCTCGTCGCGCTGTAGGACGAAGTCGCGGATGAAGCCGATTGGCGGCCGCCGACGCAGGGCGTTGGCGGCCATCTGGTGCTGAAAGGCGGGATTGCCGCTCGCCATGCTCACCGCATCGCGGTACACCGTCAGCGGGGTTTCCGCAGGGCCCCAGACCGTCCGGAAGTCAAAGTAGATGCTGGAGCGCAGCAGATTTTCCGGAGTTGTCCTGTTGATAATGGTGTTGAACCGCCAGCGCCATTCGGCCTCGCTCAGGCAGAGCTCTGGGTTGCTGGCCATGATGTTGCCTTGGCACAGGGGGAAGCCGCAGCGGGCCAGGGCCTCGTTGATATGGCGGGCCAGCGGCAACAGCTCGGCGCGGGCCTGATCGTTGCTCATGCCGGCCGGGGGGTAGAACAGCATGCCGTTGTCCTGATCGGTCGACAGCGTTTGTTCCCGCCGGGCTTCGCTGCCGAAAGCGAGCCAGGAGAACGCGACCGGCGGTGTGCCGTAGCGGTCGAGACAAAGCTCGATAGCCCGACCTACCGTGTGGTCGTTGAGCAGGGTGATAATGTGGGTGATCAAGGCGACGTCGGCGCCGTGAGCCAGCATCGCATCGATCAGGCGGCCGATCTGTGGGCGGGTAGCGGTCAGTTGCTCGATGCTGTCGGCGCGCCCGATCATGCGGGTGAGATGCACCAGATCCACCCGCTGCAGCGCGAACAGATCCCGCTCTGAAACCACCCCCACCAGCCGCCCGCCATCGCTCAGGCAGATGTGACCGATTCGGTGTTTGGTCATGGTGATCGCCGCTTCGAAGCCGGGCGCGTCAGCGGGCAGACAGATCGGCGCTGGCGTCATCAGCGAGTCGATCGGCGCGTCGAGGTCGACATCCGGCTGCGCCAGCAGAGCGAGCAGGTCGTGCAGAGTAAAGATCCCCAGCGGCTGCTGGGCATCATCACAGATGACGATGCTGCCGACCTTGTTGGCATGCATCTGGCGGATGGCATCTCGCACCGCCGTTTGCGGCGGACAGCTGACCGGCGTGCGGCGCATGATCTCGCGTAGAGGCGCATACAGCAGATTTTGCGCGCCCAGCTGCGCCGCGGCGCTGATCTGAGTGCGGTGGCTGAGGTGCTCGAGCAGGCTGCCGGCGCCGCGCTGGCAGAAGTCCTGGAACGGCGGGCTGCGCTGCAGCAGCTCGGTGAAGACTTCCCGCCCGATCTCCAGGCAGAACGTGTCGCTGGCAGCCCTGTGGGTGCTATTGGTGGCGCGCTCCTGCAACAGCGCGCCTATCGGAAAGGCTTCGCCCGGAGTGAGCAGAAAGGTGACGCTGATCTCGCCCTCTCGCCCAGGGCGCTCGCCGCGCACTCGACCGCGGGTGACGATATAAAGATGCTCGGCTCGGCCATCGCTGGGGCCAAGGATTTCATCGCCTTCCGGAAAAAATACCAGCCGGCTGTTTTCGACGAGATAGGCGAGGTCAGCATGGTCTATCTGGTCGAAGGGCGAGTGGCGGCGGAGAAAATCGACGAGGCTGCTGATGTTTTGCAGCACCGGCATGCGACTGTCGTTGGCAGAGGACTTTCTTGGCACAGCGGCTCCAGCAGTGAACGGGAGACGGCAGGGCGTGCGCTGCCCCACACGTAAGCCATAGTAGCCGGCCAGCCCTCTGCTCGGAATACGGCTGCCAGTCGGCTGCGGCTTTTACTGCAGAGCTCGACGTTACGTCGCCTCAGCTAGCAGGGCTTGGCAGGGATTACTGTCTCATGAGGGCGGCTGCGCCAGCGGCAATTCTTCCCCAGTGATCCGCCGTCGCTGCTCGGTCCAAAGCAGGGTGGCGGCAATGACGCCGGTCGGCATGGCCAGCAAATTGAGGCCGGGGATCAGCGTCATAGCCAGCACGGCGGCGCCGAATCCAAGCGCCAGCGGCCGGCGCCGGGCGAGCAGGCGGCGCTCGTCGTTGAAGCGGTGGCCGTGATTGCCCATAGGGTAGTCGAGGTATTCCAGCGCGATCGCCCAGGCGCCGAACAGCGCCCAGAGCAAGGAGGCGATCAGGTTGACGCCGGGAATCAGGAACAGCACCAACAGCGGCAGCGCCAGCTTGAGGAAGTAGGCATACTTGCGCAGTTCGCCCGTGACCGACAGCCAGACTTCGGCTGCCAGGGAAGTATTCTGCTCGGGCGGCGCTGCGCCGGTAGCCAACTGCTCCACCCGCGCTGCCAGAAAGCCGTTGAACGGCGAGCCCAGCAGGTTGGCGATCAGGGTGAAGGTGTAAAACATCACCACCGCGCCGATCAGCACGAACAGCGGCCATAGCAGCCAGTACAGCGTGAGAGTCAGGTAACGCAGGGTCTGCTGCCAGAACCCGCCGCCGGCGAAGGCTTCGGGATCCGGCAGCAGCCAAGCGAGCAGCTGCTGGAACTGCGCCCCAGCGAACCAGAACAGCAGGGCGAAGACCACGATGTTGATCGCGATCGGCCCGACCACATAGCGTCGCAGGCTCGGCTCCCACAGGAGCCGAAAACCGCGCGGCAGGTAGGAGACGCCGAGCAGGAAGTCGCGCATCGGCTGGTGCTCCTCGCCGCCTTACGGCAGTTCGACCTTGGGCGCCGGCGCCCAGCCCGACTTGCGGTGTTCGGCTACGACCGTGGTGTAGATACCGCCGCGGACGTTGAACTCCGCCGTGACACGCATGAAGCGCGGCTGCAGGGCCCGCACCAGGTCGTCCAGCATGTCGTTGGTGACACGCTCGTGGAAGGCGCCCTCGTCGCGGAACGACCACATGTACAGCTTCAGTGATTTCAGCTCGACGCAATGCTCATCGGGCACGTAGGCGATGTTGATGATGCCGAAATCGGGCTGGCCGGTCTTCGGGCACAGGCAGGTGAACTCCGGCACGCGAATGTGCAGGGTGTAATCCCGCTCAGGATGCGGGTTGGGAAAAGTTTCCAGGGCTTTATTCGGCTGGGTAGTCATGACTTTCCAAGTACAATCGTTGCCAGGATAATTAAACGCCCCATTCTACACGGCTTGCGCCCTCTGCCGGGTGCACTCTGCCGAGGCCGGAATGGAACAGGCTCACGATAACGTCAGAGGCTTCAGTCCGCGGATGCGGCTTACCAAAATAAAACTTGCCGGGTTCAAATCTTTCGTCGACCCGACCACGGTGGTTCTGCCGAGCCAATTGGTTGGCGTAGTCGGCCCAAACGGCTGCGGCAAGTCCAACATCATCGACTGCGTACGCTGGGTCATGGGCGAGAGCTCGGCCAAGCACCTGCGCGGCGAATCGATGACCGACGTTATCTTCAACGGCTCGGCGTCACGCAAGCCGGTCAGCCAGGCGTCGGTCGAGCTGGTGTTCGACAACCGCGGCGGCGGTATCGGCGGCCAGTATGCCGCCTACGCCGAGATCTCGGTCAAGCGGATGGTCAACCGCGACGGTCAGAGCGCCTATTACCTCAACGGTACCCGCTGCCGCCGGCGCGACATCATGGATGTCTTCCTCGGCACCGGCCTGGGCCCGCGCAGCTACGCCATCATCGAACAGGGCATGATCTCGCGGGTGGTCGAGGCCAAGCCGGAGGAGCTGCGCACTTACCTGGAAGAGGCCGCCGGCATCTCGCTCTACAAGGAGCGGCGGAAGGAAACCGAGCGGCGCATGCGCGACACCCGCGATAACCTGGACCGCCTCAACGACGTCCGCGAAGAAGTGGCGGCGCAGCTGGAAAAGCTCCAGCGCCAAGCCGAAACGGCCGAGCGTTACAAGGCGCTCAAGGCAGAGGAGCGGACCCGCCGCGGCGAACTCATCGCTTTGCGTATCCGGGCGCTCAATCAGGAGTCGGCGGCACTGGATCGGGCGCTGGCCGAGCGGCAGACCACAGCCGATGGGGCGCTGGCGCGGCAACGGGAGATCGAGCGGGAGATCGAGCAGCTGCGTGCCACCCACGCTGAAGGTTCGGACGCGCTCAATGAAATCCAAGGCCGCTACTATGCCGTCGGCAGCGACATCGCCCGCATCGAGCAGCAGATTGCCCACCAGCGTGAGCTGCGCGACAAGCAGCACAGCGAGCTGGCTCGCACCGTTGAGGCCTTGCAAGAGCTGGAGCGCGGTATTGCCCAGGATCAGGACAAATTCGACGAGCTGGAGCGCCAGCTAGCCGAATTCCAGCCGGAACTGGAGCTGACCCGTGAGCGCGAGGATGAGGCCGGGGATGCCGTTGCCGACGCGCAGGCGGCTCTGGACGACTGGCAAGTCGAGTGGGACGAGTTCAACCGCGAGGCGGCGGAACCGGCCCGCACCGCCCAGGTGGAGCGGGCCCGGATCGAACAGCTGGAGCGGCGCGGGCAGGACTTGGCCGGCCGACAGGAGCGGCTGCAGCGCGAGCACGACAACGTCGCGCTGGATGCGCTGGAACAGGAAATCGAGACGCTGGCAGCAGACGAAGCGGCGCTGCGCGAGCGCCTCGAGCTGTTGGACGAGCAGCTCGAGGAACTGCAGGAACGCCATGGCGAGCTGCGTGCCCAGCAAGACGATCGCCGTCATGAGCAGGATGAGGCGCGTGGGGAACTGCAGGCGCAGCAAGGGCGACTGGCGTCGCTGGAAACGCTGCAGCAGGCCGCGTTGGGGCAGAGCGACAGTCCGTTGGGTCAGTGGTTAAGCGAGCGCGGCTGGGACGGACGCGAGCGTCTGGCGCAGCTGCTGGAAGTCGAGCCGGGCTGGGAGCGGGCGGTCGAAGCCGTGCTTGGACACGCCCTCCAGGCGCTTGCCGTGGATGCGCTGGCGGCTGCGGAAGGCGCGCTGGCGAGCCTGCCGGAAGGCCGGCTCACCGTAGTCGACAGCAGCCTGCGCTGCAGCCCGGCCGATGCTTCACCGCAGCACCTGCTGGCCCGGGTGAACGGTCCGGGGCCGCTGGCCGATCTGCTGGCCGGGGTGCACTGCGCCGAGAATCTGTCGGCGGCCCAGGCTCTGCGCGAGCGGCTTGGTCAGGGCGAATCCGTGGTGACGCCGGATGGGCTCTGGCTTGGACGCGGCTGGGCCCGGGTGCATGCCGGCGACGCCGATAACGGCGGCGTACTCAGCCGTGAGCGTGAAATTCAGGAACTGCGGGCATCCATTGCCCGGCTGCAGGACGTTATCCGCGACGGCACCGATGCACTGGAGGAAGCAGCGGCAGCCCTGGCGGAGTGCGAGGAGCAGCGGGATGAGCGGCACAGCGAACGCAACGAGCACTCGCGTCGGCTGGCGGCCTTGCATGCTCAGCTCGAGGCCCGGCAGACCCGGCTGAACGAGCATCGGCAGCGCCAGCAACGCATGAGCGCGGAACTGGCCGAGCTGAGCGAGCAGCTGCAGCATGGCGCGGCCGAGATTCGAGAAGCGCGGACTCGGCTGCAGGCAGCGCTGGAGCGTGGTGAGCAGCTGGAAGAAACGCGTGAACGCTTGCAACAGACGCGCGCCGAGCTGAGCGAGCGTCTGAACGAGTGCCGTCACCGCTTGCACGAGCAGCGCGATCGCCGCCATGAGCTCGCCCTCAAGGTGGAAAGCGCAACCACTGCGCGGCGCTCGATGCAGGAAGCCATTCAGCGGATGCGGGCCCAGCTGGAGCGAACAGCGGCTCGCCGGGAAGAACTGGAAGCGCAGCTGAGCGAGATTGCCGAGCCCGGCGAAGAGCTGGGCCGGCAGCGGGAAATACTGTTGGAGCAGCGGCTCGAGGTGGAGGCGGCGCTGACCGCTGCGCGAGCCAGGCTGGCGGAAAGCGAGCAGCGCTTGCGGGAACTGGAAGCTGGCCGGGTCGAGGCCGATCGGCGGGTGCAGGGTCTGCGTGAAGAGCTGGAAGGAAACCGCCTGAAGCTGCAAGAGCTGAAAGTGCGCCGGCAATCCGAGCACGAGCGTCTGTTGGAGCTTGGGCTGGACAGCGAGGCGCTGCTTGCCCAGCTACCGGCAGAGGCGGCGGAAGCCGAATGGCAGCAGCAGCTGGAGCGGCTGGAAGCGCGCATCGCCCGACTCGGGCCGATCAACCTGGCGGCTATCGACGAGTGCCAGGTTCTGCAGGAGCGGGCAGGCTATCTGGAAAGTCAGTACGCCGATCTGACCGAGGCGCTGGAGACGCTGGAAGCGGCTATCCGCAAGATCGACCGCGAAACGCGCCAGCGCTTCAAGGAGACCTACGACAAGGTCAACGCCGGCATGCAGCGGATTTTCCCGCGCCTGTTCGGTGGTGGCGAAGGTTATCTCGAGCTCACCGGCGAGGACCTGCTGGAAACCGGCGTGACCATCATGGCGCGCCCGCCCGGCAAGCGCATCACCAACATCCACTTGCTGTCGGGCGGGGAAAAAGCGCTGACGGCGGTGGCGTTGGTGTTCGCGATTTTTGAGCTCAATCCGTCGCCATTCTGTATGCTCGACGAAGTCGACGCGCCGCTGGACGAAGCCAACGTCGGCCGTTTCTGCGACTTGCTGGTGGAGATGTCGACCCGGGTGCAGTTCATTTTCATTACGCACAACAAGGCCACCATGCAGATCGCCCACCATCTGCAGGGAGTGACCATGCATGAGCCAGGAGTTTCGCGCCTCGTCGCGGTGGATGTTAACGATGCTATGCGGTTGGCGGCTGTATGAGGACTGGAGGTAAGACGGAGCGGTCATGGACGAGTTGCGTTGGACTCTGCTGATCGCCGGGATTGCGATCGTCGCAGGCATTTATGGGTTTACCCGCTGGCAGGAGAGCCGGCGGAAAACGCGCCGCAGCCGCGGAGGTCTCTTCGTCGATGACGTAGATATCGAACAGGCGCTGCGCGATCTCGATCACGTCGTGGCCGACCACGATCCGCTGGAGACGGGTGAGCTGGACAGAGAGGAGGATGACTTCGAAGTCATCCGGATCACCCGCAACGACCCGCCCAAGCCGGCGCTGGCTGCTGCGCCCGCCAGAGCGGAGCCCGCTGCCAGCGTTATCGATGAGGTGCCGCCCGGCCTGGACGAGAAAGTCGTGGTTCTCAATGTTGCCGCCACCGACGGCCGCCTGTTCGGCGGGGAAGTGCTGGTGGACGTGCTGGAGTCGGTTGGCATGCGCTACGGCGAGCATGCCATCTATCACCGCATCCTGGAGGCCCGCAAAGGTCACGTTGCGTTGTTCAGCGCCGCCAACATCCTGCGGCCCGGTACGTTCGAGCCGGAGCGGCTAAATGAGATCGAAAGCCCCGGGGTAGCGCTATTTCTACAGCTGCCGGGCCCTTACGATGGCTTGGTCGCTTTCGAGCAGATGCTGGAAACCGCGCGGCGCATCGCCAGTCAGCTCGATGTGAAGCTGCTCGACGAACGCCGCTGCACCCTCACCAACCAAGCCATCGAACACATCCGGGAAGAGCTGCGCGAGTACCGGCGGCTGACCCATTTACTGGCGAAAAAAAGCTGATCGCCTGGAGTGCGCCACAAAGGCGCACTCCAAGTCGCGCTAGAACAGACTCACACCAGTTCGCCGCCGTCGAATTGCAGGCAGACCTGTTCCGCCAGGGTCTGCTCCAGCAGCTTATCCATATCCGGCATGAATTCTGCTTCCATCCGCTCGAGGACGTCGGCGCTGGAGCGGGTGCGCGGGTTTTCGCTGAGCAGCGCGCAACAATCCTTGTAGGGCTGGATCGACAGCTCGTAAGTGCCGATGCGGCGGGCGGTATCGATGATTGCCTGCTTGTCCATGGCGATCAGCGGGCGCAGCAGCGGCATTTCGGTGGCCTGCGAGGTGCTGACCAGATTTTCCAGGGTCTGTGACGCCACCTGGCCGAGGCTGTCGCCGCTCACCAGCGCCTGGGCACCGGTGTCGTGGGCCAGCCGTTGCGCCATCCGGCCCATGAACCGGCGGAACAGGACCACATCGAAGCCCGAGTTGTGACCCATCATGGCGAGATCGAAGTGGGTATAGGGCAACAGATACAGCCGCGAGCGCAGCGTATAGCGGCTCAGCTGGCGGGCGATCCTGGCTACCAGTTCTTCGTCGGCGCGAGTCTGCTGTACCCGGGTGGCGGTGAAGTGTACGAAGTCGATTTGGCAGCCGCGCTTTGCCATCAAATAAGCCGCCACCGGCGAATCGATCCCGCCCGACAGCAGAGCGATGACTCGTCCTGCGGTCCCGACCGGCAGACCACCGATACCGCGGTGCTTGTCGACATAGCAGTAGCTGCCTTCCTCGTAGATGTCGACATGGAACTGCACGTCCGGCCGGGTCAGGTTGACCTTATCCCATGGTGTTTCCCGGAAGATCGCCGCACCCAGCGAGCGGGCCAGATGATCCGACTTTACCGGCACGCGCTTGTCGGCACGGTTCACCCGCACGGCGAAAGTGGCGCCAGGAGTGTGCCGCTCGGCGGCGGCAGCAACCAGGAACTGCTCGAGCAGGCCTACATCCAGGCTGTGCGGCTGGCCGGTGCGCTGGGCGTCGAAGAAGACAGTAGGCGCATAGGTGGCGATGCCAGCCACCTCGCCCAGAACGTCGAGCGCGGCAGTCAGCTGCTCGCCAGCTTG
>DASULL010000364.1:0-3405 GCA_036278215.1 Gammaproteobacteria bacterium
GCAGCAGCAGCAAGCCGGACAGCAAGGCCAGCAACATGGCCGCGCCGACGTATTCGGCGGAGCCGGCGGCGAAGTGGGGAGTCAGGGCGGCGGCGGTCATCAGCGAGATCACCGCCACCGGCCCCACCGCCAGCGTGCGGCTGGAGCCGAACAGCGCATAGGCGATCAGCGGCAGGATGCTGGCGTACAGCCCTACCGCCGGCGGCAGCCCGGCGAGCATGGCATAGGCCAGGCTCTGCGGGATCAGCATCAGGGTGACGATGAGAGCGGCCAGGCCATCCTGCGCCGCCAAGCTTCGGTGATAGCGCCGCCCCCAGTCCAGAATCGGCAGCCAACGCGCCAGTCTCATTCCTTATTCACCTTCGCAGCTACTGGGGCGAGCGCTCAAGCTCTTAGAGCACATCTAGCGGGATTTTCAAATAGCGTATGCCGTTCTCCTCCGCCGGCGGCAGGTGCCCGGCGCGCATGTTCACTTGCACCGAGGGCAGAATCAGCGTTGGCATGTCCAGGGTCGCATCGCGGGCGGTGCGCATGGCGACGAACTCCTCTTCGCTGATGCCTTCATGCACATGCACATTATGGCGGCGCTGCTCGCCGATGGTGGTTTCGTAGAGGTACTCATCCCGCCCCGGCGCCAGGTAGTCATGGCACATGAAGACCCGGGTTTCATCCGGCAGCTCGAACAGCTTCTGGATGGAGCGGTACAGGGTGCTGGCGTCGCCGCCCGGGAAATCGCAGCGGGCCGTGCCGTAGTCGGGCATGAACAGAGTGTCGCCGATAAAAGCGGCGTCGCCGATGACAAAGGTCATGCAGGCCGGGGTATGGCCCGGCGTGTGGATGGCGCGGGCCTCGATGTTGCCGACCTTGAAGGTATCGCCATCGTGAAACAGATGATCGAACTGACTGCCGTCGACGGCGAATTCGGTGCCGGCGTTGAACAGCTTGCCGAAGGTGTTCTGCACCACGGTGATCTGATCGCCGATGGCGAGCTTACCGCCCAGTTCGCGCTGCAGATAGGGTGCCGCCGACAGGTGATCGGCGTGGACATGGGTTTCCAGCAACCACTCGACGGTCAGCCCCTGCTCGCGTACATAGGCGATCAGCCGGTCGGCGCTGGCGTGGGAGGTGCGGCCGGAGGCCGGGTCGTAGTCCAGCACCGAGTCGACGATGGCGCAGCGCTTGCTGGCCGGATCGCTGACAACGTAGCTGTAGGTAAAGGTGGCCGGATCAAAAAATGCTTCCACATGGGGTCGCATGGCTTACTCCTTGTGCAGATTCCTGAAACACGACTCGGCCGCGGGCCGCCAATGCAGGGGCGGCTACTTGCCTGCCCTGCAGGTGTTGAGGCCAAGCAGCGGGTAGGCCGGGCAGAACCGGAACACCCCGGTCGCCAGCGGCAGCACACCGATCCAGCCCCAGACACCGATCGTGCCGGTCAGGGCCAGCGCTATCAGGACAAGGCCGGCCACAACCCGCAGTACACGGTCGATCGTTCCAACGTTCGCTTTCATGCAATCTCTCCACAGGGCCTCAGGCCGTCGCATTAGCCAGCTCGGCAGCGATCCGGCGCCGCTCGAGCAACTCAAAAACCAGCATCCCGACGAGCATGGCGCCAACGAAGAGGAAGGCCTGCCAATAGCCACCGCCCAACAGCGTGATGGCCGGTCCCGGGCAGATACCGGCAATGCCCCAGCCAGTACCGAAGATCAGGCTGCCGACCACCAGCGGGCGGTCGATGTCGCGCCGGGTCGGCAAACGCAGCGGCGCACCGAGCACCGAGCGGGTCCGCCGCTTGGCGATGGTGAAAGGAATCAGCGCGATGCCGATGGCGCCGGCCATCACCAACGCCAAGGAAGGATCCCAGGCGCCGGCCAAGTCGAGGAAACCCAGCACCTTGCCCGGGTTCGCCAGCCCCGACAGGAGCAAGCCGAAACCAAACAGCAGGCCGCTCAGAAAAGCCGTAATCCGCAACATGTCTCACACTCCAATCAGGTGGCGCAGCACATAAACCGTGATAAAGCCGGTCGCCATGAAGCTCAGGGTCGCTATCAGCGAGCGCGGCGACAGCCGCGACAGCCCGCAGACGCCGTGGCCGCTGGTGCAACCGGAGCCATAGCGGGTGCCAAAACCCACCAGCAGGCCGGCAACGACCAACGGCAGCCAGCCCCCCGCGACGAACTGAACCCGCGGGAGCTCCTGGAACAGCTGCCAAACGATGGGCGCCACCACCATTCCAACTAGAAACAGCAGCTTGTCGCTGCGGCCCTCGTCCTGTCGCTGAAATACCGTAGCGAGCAGGCCGGTGATGCCGGCCACGCGCCCGTTCAGCAGCACGAACGCCGCCACCGACAGGCCAATCAGTGCTCCGCCCAGCAAGGCAGAGCCGGGGGTAAAACTCGACCAGTCGATGGTCATTTTCCGTCTCCTACACAAAACAGTTGATAAAGCGTGTTAATCACGGCCAAGGCCGCCGCGCTGCTGATCCGGTAATAGATCTGCTTGCCCTCCCGCCGGGTCGTCACCAGCCCCTCGCGGCGCAATACCGCCAGCTGCTGCGACAGGGTCGGCTGGTAAATGCCAAGCTGCTGCTCCAGTTCGCCGACATTCAGTTCGCCCTGCGACAGCTGGCACAGCAGCAGCAAGCGATCCGGGTTGGCCAAGGCCTTGAGCAGCCGCTCGGCCTCGCCAGCGCTGTCGCGCAGGCGCTGGATGTTCAGGGTTGCTGCTAGCGTGTTCATATCCTGATCGTTATGCATATTGGTAATATATATATTTATATATTGAATAACAAGCCCCGGTTGCCATACCTCTCCTCGCCGGCGATCCTCCGCCAGCAGTGACGCGGCCGCAGCCAGCTGCTGGCCGGTAGAACGCCAGCCGGCTTGGCCAAGGGGTGCCGCCTGGCCATCCGCTTAGTTCGCGTGGCTTTCAATGACGTGCCGCGCCCAGCTGGCAATCGCGGCTGCCGCCATGGTGCCGGAACGGCGCGCCAGTTCGCGGCCGTGATGGAACAGCAGCATGGTCGGAAGGCTGCGGATGTCGTGGCGCTGGCCCAAGGTCGGCTCGATCTGGGTGTTGACCTTCGCCAGCCGCAGCTGGGGTTCCAGCGCCTCGGCGGCACTAGCGAACTGCGGCGTCAGCAGCTGGCAGGGAACGCACCACGGCGCCCAGAAATCGACCAGCAGCGGCAGATCGCCGCGCAGCAGGTGCGCGTCGAAGTTATTGACGCCGAGATCGACCGGCTGACCGTTGAACAGGGCCTGCCGGCAGCCGCCGCAGACCGGCTTACCAACCAAGCGCTCGGCCGGCACCGGATTCGCCACATGACAGTGTGGGCAGACAATTTGCAGGGTTTGGTTCACTTCAACTCTCCAGCAAAGACGACTGGGACAAGCCGGCCCCTGT
>DASULL010000365.1:0-7073 GCA_036278215.1 Gammaproteobacteria bacterium
GTTGGAAGCATCCATCGTGCCGCCCGAGGCAGAACCCGCACCAATGATGGTGTGGATCTCGTCGATGAACAGGATCGCGCCCCGATCTTTCTTGAGCTGCTGTAACAGCCCCTTCAGCCGCTTTTCGAAATCGCCGCGATACTTGGTGCCAGCTACCAGGGCGCCGAGATCCAGCGAGTAGATGGTCGACCGCCGAAGCACTTCCGGCACTTCGCCATCAACGATCATCTTGGCCAGACCTTCGGCAATGGCGGTCTTGCCGACGCCGGCTTCACCGACGTACAGCGGATTGTTCTTACGCCGACGGCACAGCACCTGAATGGTGCGCTCGATCTCATGACGCCGCCCGATCAGCGGGTCGATGAGACCCTGCTTGGCACGCTGATTCAAATTGGTGGCGAACTGCTCCAGCGGGCTCTTGCCGCTGGTTTCGCCGTTGTCCTCGTCCGCTGAGGGGTTCACGTTACCCAGATCCTCTTCACCAGGACCACTCGAAATCCCGTGGGAGATGTAATTCACCACATCCAGCCGCGAGATGTTCTGCTTGTGCAGGAAGTAAACGGCTTGCGATTCCTGTTCGCTGAAGATGGCAACCAGGACGTTGGCGCCGGTCACTTCACTCTTGCCGGATGACTGCACATGCAGGATCGCCCGCTGCAGTACTCGCTGGAAACCGAGCGTCGGCTGTGTTTCACGGCTGTCGTTCAACGGCAGCAGAGGCGTGGTTTCCTCCAGGAAGCTGTTGAGGTCGCGCCGCAGTTGCTCAAGGTTGGCGCCGCAGGCCCGCATGACGGCGGCGGCAACCGGGTTATCCGTCAGTGCAAGCAACAGGTGCTCTACGGTGAGGAACTCATGTCGCCTCTCCCTTGCCTCCTTGAAGGCCAGGTTCAGCGTAAACTCCAGCTCCTTGCTTAACATCTATCTCACCTCACTGGCCGAATGCGCAGCCAGATGGCTGGCCCTCGTATTGGACTCACCGCGAGTCGGCTGGTTCCGGCTAATCGGCCGGTTCCATCTCGCACAGCAACGGATGCTGGTGTTGTCGGGAGTAGCCATTGACCTGATCTACTTTGGTCTCCGCAACATCGCGGCTGAACACGCCGCACACACCTTTCCCGCGGGTGTGCACATGGAGCATGATCTGTGTCGCGCGGCTACGGTCCATAGCAAAAAATATTTCCAGTACCTCAACCACGAACTCCATCGGGGTGTAGTCGTCGTTGAGCAGAACCACTCGATACAGCGGCGGCTGCTTGAGCTTCGGCCGCGCCTCCTGAACTGCTAAGCCGTCGCCCTGGTCGTGTTTAGTGTCGTGCCCAGTCATTGCCTTCAAACTATCTGAGTGCTCCGCACGTAGTTTAAAAGAGCCCGGGACATACTCCAATTGGGCGGCTCGCGCCAGGGACGAGAGAGGCCGAGGCGAGGCCAGCCCCGGGCTTTTCACATGGCGCCTGGGAAGGCGGATTCAAGCAGTCTACACCAAATTTAGAATGCTCTACTGGGGCTCTGGGCTGGTCCGCAGCGACTGCCGTAAGACCGGGAGCAGCAACGGAATCGTCCTCTGTTCGCTTTGAACCCCACACATAAAAAAAGCGAGCCACAAGGGCTCGCTTTCTCACAGCGCGGCGACCGGAGCTGCCGCAGTGACCTTGGTTAGAGGTCGAACTGGTTCATCGTGTTGTCTTCACCAGCCGCCTTCAGGGCCGCCTCTCCGGAGAAGTACTCCTTGTGGTCATCGCCGATATTGGAACCGGCCATGTCCTGGTGCTTCACGGTGGCAACACCCTCACGGATCTCGCGGCGCTGAACACCGGCGACATAGGCCAGCATGCCCTCGTCGGCGAAGTAACCGCGCGCCAGCTCGTCGGTGGACAGAGCGGCGGTGTGGTACGTCGGCAGCGTGATCAGGTGGTGGAAGATGCCAGCCTCGCGGGACGCGTCCTTCTGGAAGTTGCGAATACGAACGTCGGCCTCGTTGCACAGCTCGGAGCCGTCGTACTCGACGCTCATCAGACGAGCGCGATCGTACTTGGAGACGTCCTTGCCCTGCGCCGCCCAGTCGTCGTACACCTGCTGACGGAAGTTCAGCGTCCAGTTGAAGGACGGGCTGTTGTTGTACACCAGCTTGGCGTTCGGCACGACCTCACGGATGCGGTTGACCATCTCGGCGATCTGGCCGACGTGCGGCTTCTCGGTCTCGATCCACAGCAGGTCGGCGCCGTTCTGCAGCGAGGTGATGCAGTCGAGAACCACGCGGTCCACGCCGGTGCCCTCCTTGAAGCAGAACAGGCCGGACGGCAGACGCTTGACCTTCTTCAGCTTGCCCTGGGCTTTGATGACCACATCGCCGTTGGCGATATCGTCGGCACTATCGATGTACTCGCCATCGAGGAAGCTGTTGTACAGGTCACCGATGTCGCCCGGCTCCTTGGTGACGGCGATTTGCTTGGTCAGACCGGCGCCCAGCGAGTCGGTGCGGGCAACGATGACACCGTCGTCCACGCCCAGCTCGAGGAAGGCATAGCGAACAGCGTTGATCTTGGCGAGGAAGTCGGAATGCGGCACGGTGACCTTGCCGTCCTGGTGACCGCACTGCTTCTCGTCGGACACCTGGTTCTCGATCTGGATGGCGCAAGCGCCCGCCTCGATCATCTTCTTGGCCAGCAGGTAAGTGGCCTCTTCGTTACCGAAACCGGCGTCGATGTCGGCAATGATCGGCACGATGTGCGTTTCGAAGTTGTCGATCTTGGCCTGAATCTCGGCTTCCTTGGCCTTATCGCCGGCCTTGCGGGCAGCATCCAGGTCACGGAAATAGTGGTTCAGTTCCCAAGCATCGGCCTGCTTCAGGAAGGTGTACAGCTCTTCGATCAGCGCCGGGACCGCGGTCTTCTCGTGCATCGACTGGTCCGGCAGGGGGCCGAACTCGGAGCGCAGCGCCGCCACCATCCAGCCGGACAGGTACAGATAGCGCTTGTTGGTGCTCTTCAGGTGCTTCTTGATGGAGATCAGCTTCTGCTGACCAATGAAGCCGTGCCAGCAACCCAGCGACTGGGTGTACTTGGTAACGTCGGCGTCATATTCGGCCATGTCCCGACGCATGATAGCTGCGGTGTACTTGGCGATGTCCAGACCGGTCTTGAAGCGGTTCTGGGCGCGCATGCGAGCGGCGGATTCAGGATTAATCGCGTTCCAGGTGCCTGCCTGCTGCTCGCGCAGCGCGGCGACCTCTTGGATATCCTTGGAATACTGAGACATGGTCAATCCTCTAAAGTAATGGGGTTGAATACCGCAGCAGCCAGGACTACCACCTCACTGGAGGGAGTCATGGCGAGGGCACCAGCGTACCGGTGCCGCTTCCAGTGCGTTGAGCACCCAAACAAGCGCCGCACGTGGTGATTTGATCCGGCGATCTAGCCGCTAGCTTGGATCGGCGAAAACAAATCATCGCGACCGAGTTCGGCGCGATCATTGGCAGTTCCGCACGCACGGGTTAGGCATGAAGAACCCCACGCTGGCAGCGTACCCCGCTATTGACGGCTTGCGGCCTTGAGCGAAGTACGCACTCAACCGATAACTGACGATACACTCATGAGGCCCGGTCGCATGGCGGCTCGAAGGTTCGGTGTGCGGCTCGCGTGCACACATCCGGTTGCTTCTGCCGAATCATGTATGGCGGTTGACTGTATCGCCAGCAACTCGTAAGTATATTGCCGCAACGCAGCATTTGGCAATCGGATCCGCCTGGAGAGCACTCGGGAACCACAGCCGATAGGTAAGAGCTCGGGGCTGGTTGCCGGCTTGGCGCTCAGGTTTCCAAAGACGTCGCAAACGAAGACCAAGCGGAACTGGCCGAAAAGGCCCGCCTTACGGGCGAGTTAATCAGCATTTGGCTGGCTTGCGCTCCCCCTGCGGGGTCGCCTTAACGGGCGTTCAGCCTGCGGCAGTGGGATCATAACCAACACAGCCTAGCCAAGCGCGGCAGATTTTCGGCACCCTTTTCAGTCATCCGCTATCGCTGGATACATAGGTACAAGCATGCACTGGGCCCCCCATTTGACCGTTGCTGCCGTGATTGAGCGAGATGGCCGCTATTTGCTGGTCGAGGAACAGATAAAAGGACTGCTGACCCTGAACCAGCCGGCCGGGCACGTCGAAGATGACGAGTCGCTGACAACAGCAATAGTCCGGGAGGTTCGCGAAGAAACGGCCTGGGAGTTCGTCCCTGAAAGCCTGGTGGGTATCTACCGCTGGCGGAGAGGCGGCCCGACCGACACCTTCTTTCGCTTCTGCTTTGCCGGCTCCCTGGTCGAGCACTGCACCAATGCAGCGCTCGATCCCGACATCGTCCGCACCTTGTGGCTCACTAGCGCTGAACTGGAAGCGGAAACCGCGCGCCACCGCAGCCCGCTGGTCAGCCGTTGCATGGCAGACTACCTCACCGGTAGGCGCTATCCTCTGGAGCTACTGCAGGAGGTGGATCTGACCTAAGGTGTAGCCGCACCCAAGATCCCGGCTAGCACCATGTTATTCTTGGCAACCTCGTACAGATTCATCCGGACCGCGCACCCTGCCCATGAATTCCTCCAAGCATGTCATCGTCGGCCTCTCCGGGGGCGTCGACTCTTCCGTTGCGGCCCTGCTGCTGTTGCAACAGGGCTATCGCGTGGAAGGGATGTTCATGAAGAACTGGGAAGATGACGACAATGCCACCACCTGCACCGCCGAGCAGGATCTCGCCGACGCCAAACAGGTGAGTGCCGAACTCGGCATTCCGCTGCACCAGGTCAATTTCTCGCGCGAGTACCGGCAGCAGGTGTTTGACGACTGCCTGCGCGAATTCGCCGCCGGCCGCACCCCCAATCCGGACGTACTCTGCAATCAGCACATCAAGTTCAAGGCGTTTCTCGATTACGCCCTGCGGCTCGGTGCCGATCTGGTGGCAACCGGCCACTATGCGCGGATCGCCCGCCAGGACGGCCAGTGGCAGCTGCGCAAGGGATGCGATCGGAACAAGGACCAGAGCTATTTTCTCTACACTCTCGGCCAGGACCAGCTGTCACAGTCGCTGTTTCCGCTGGGCGATCTGGAGAAACCGGCTGTGCGGGAGCTGGCGGAACAGGCCGGTTTCGCCAACTTCGATAAAAAAGACAGCACCGGCATCTGCTTCATCGGTGAGCGTGATTTTTCCGAGTTTCTGGCGCGCTTTCTGCCGCGCACCGCGGGAGATATCGAAACACCCGAAGGCGAAGTGATCGGCCGCCATCATGGGCTGGCCTTCTATACCTTGGGCCAGCGCCAAGGGCTGGGGATAGGTGGACTGCGCGGCCACGAGGGCGCGACTTGGTATGTGGCCGCCAAAGACGCCGCCCGCAATGTCCTGATCGCGGTGCCGACGCACGACCATCCGCTGCTGTTCGCCACCGGACTCGACGCCGAACAACTGTCCTGGAGCGCTGGCCATCCGCCGGGCACGGAATTCACTTGCACCGCCAAAACCCGTTATCGGCAGCCGGATCAGGCCTGCCGCGTACGGATTACTTCGCCCGGCCGAGCGGAGGTGATCTTCGAGGCACCGCAACGGGCGATCACCTCCGGTCAGTCAGTCGTGTTTTATTCCGATGACATCTGCCTCGGCGGCGGCATCATCAGCCACGGCCATCCCCTGTTGACATGAAGAAAACCGATCGAGACCAGGCACTAGCGCTGGCGGCGGCTTTTCAAGCGATCTCGCTGGTCGTCGATATCGCGCGCCATGGCCGTGCCGATCCGGTACTGGTGCGCGCCTGCCTGCAAGGACTGGTGCAGCCCTACCATGCCGATCTCGCCAACCTCTATGGCGGCACCAGCCAGCTCCGTCCCGGATTGCTGGCCTTGCGAGCACAGCTGACGCATGCGCGCGACGTCGATTTCATGCGTTACGCTGCCGGCTTGCTGCATTTGGAGAACCGCTTGCGGCGCCAGCCGGGGCGGCTGGGAGAGATCGCTGCCGGCCTGGAGCGCGTCCGCCGTCAGGCGGAATACTTCGAGGGTCCGGCAAGCGGGCCAGTGATCGCCGCGCTTGGCCACCTTTATAGCGAGCACGTCAGCACCCTGCGGCCGCGCATCATGGTTACCGGAGAGCGTGAATATCTCGAGCAGCCGCGCAACACCGACCTGATCCGTGCCCTGCTGCTCGCCGCCCTCCGCGCCCTGGCTTTCTGGCGACAGCATGGTGGCAGCAGGCTGAAGCTGCTGTTTCGCCGGACGGCCACTCTGCAGGCAGTAGAAACTCTGCTGGCCGAGCACTAAAGACGCCGCTGGGCTTGTTTACCTTCCGCTCTTGCCCCATTCACGATGACTTTCAGTAGCTTTCGGGAGTAACTGCCCGTATTGCTTCCGGTGCGCTGTATTGCGGCTGCTGGCGAAATGGTCGAGGGATCATTTTCCGCCGCCGTAGTGTATGATTGGCGCCGCTTTTTGAAGTGCGCGACCGCGCGTCATGTCGCACGTCCTGCAATGCGCTGGGTGTTGCGGGAAGGCGGCCCGAACAAACACGCTATGGGAGGTACGATGAGCGATAGCTTTGGTGCCCGTTCGACCCTCGATGTCAACGGCAAAACGTATGAAATCTTCCGCTTTGACGGTCTGAAACAGAAATACGATATCGACCGCCTCCCCTATTCGTTGAAGGTGCTGCTGGAAAACCTGTTGCGCACCGAAGACGGCGAGAACATCACCAAGGAACATATCGAGGCGCTGGCCAGCTGGGATCCGAAGGCGGAGCCGAGCACGGAAATCGCCTTCACTCCGGCCCGCGTGGTGATGCAGGACTTCACCGGCGTACCGGCGGTGGTCGATCTGGCCGCCATGCGTGACGCGATGACCCGCCTCGGCGGCGATCCCAAGCGCATCAACCCCCTCTCCCCCGCCGACCTGGTGATCGACCACTCCGTCATGGTCGACTACTTCGGCACCGCCGATGCGGTCGAGAAGAACACCGCCATCGAGTTCGAGCGCAACCAGGAACGGTATACCTTCCTGCGCTGGGGCCAGGGCGCGTTCTCCAACTTCCGCGTGGTGCCGCCGGGCACCGG